>JALHSW010000045.1 GCA_022865365.1 Acidimicrobiia bacterium
GCCTACGGCGCGGGTGCCGTGCCCGAGACGCTCGGTGCCGGCGGTGTGCTCCTCCCCGACAAGGCCCCGGCGCTCGTGGCCGCCGCCGTGGCGCGTGTCGCGCGCGATCAGGGACTCCGGGACTCGCTCGTGAGCGCCGGTCGTGCGCAGCTCGCCACGTTCGCGCCCGAGATCGTCTCCGCGCGGCTTCGCGAGGTGCTGCGAGCGCACGGAGTGGTTGGGTCGACATGAAGATCGCGTTCGTCACGCCACGGTACGGAGCGGAGGTCGCCGGCGGTGCCGAGACCGGCGCCCGTCGGGTCGCCGAATTGCTGGCAACGCGGCCCGGCTGGGCCATCGAGACGCTCACGACCTGCGCGCTCGACGAGCGCACCTGGGCGGACCACTACCCGCCCGGCGAGACCGAGGTCTCCGGGGTCCGGGTGCGCCGGTTCCCAATCGAGAGCGGTCGCCACCCGCAGTTCGACGAACGCTCCCGCGCGCTGTTCGCCGATCCCGAGGCGATCACGGCGGCCACCGAGGCCCAGTGGCTCTCCGACCAGGGGCCCGTGGCCCCAGCGCTTCTTGACGCCGTGGCGACCTCGGACGCCGACGTGCTCGTCTTCACGCCCTACCTGTTCGACCCGACGGTGCGCGGGCTTCCGTCCGTCGCGTCGCGAGCGGTGCTCGTCCCCGCGGCGCACGACGAGGCCCCGATCCGCCTGGCGATGTACCGCCGCGTGTTCGCCGACGCATCGGGGCTCGTCTTCCACACCGAAGCGGAGCAGCGGTTCGTCCAAGAGCACTTCCCCGTCGGACACCACCCCCAGACGGTCATCGGATTGGGGTGCGACCCGGCACCCGGAGAACCGGGCGAGGCGCGTACACGCGTCGGACTGGGGGACCGGCCGTACGTGCTGTGCCTCGGTCGCGTCGATGACGGCAAGGGCACCGGGTACCTCGCGCGCTTCTTCGCGGCGTACAAGGAGCGGTGCCCGGGGCCCTTGGCGCTCGTGCTCGCGGGTCCCGTCCACGACACGCCGGCTCCGCACCCCGACATCGTCGTGACGGGGCGGGTCGACGAGCACACGAAGTGGGGTCTGCTCCGCGGTGCGATCGCACTCGTCGTCCCGTCCGCACACGAGTCGTTCTCGATCGTGCTCCTCGAAGCGTGGTCGGCCGGGATCCCGGTGATCGTGAACGGGCGGTGCGTGCCGACCCGTGAGCAGTGCGCCCGCTCGGGCGGCGGCCTCTGGTACGGGCGGTTCGCGACCTTCGCCGCGACGCTGGACCGGCTCGTCGAGAGCCCCGCGCTGCGCGCGTCGCTGGCTGCAAAGGGCCGCGACTATGTGATCGCGCGGTACCAGTGGGGCCACGTCGTGGACCGCTACGCAGCGTTCCTCGAGTTGATCTCGGGGCAGCGCTGATCCAGGTGGGAGCAACCCCGCTGGCCCTCAGCGTGATCGTGCCGATCACCGATGCGTGGTCCGAGGTGCGTCTCAACGTCGAGTCGGTGATCGAGAGCGCGACGCGGAGCGACGCCGAGGTGCTCCTGATCGACGGGCACGGCGACGGACTCCCCGCTGAGCTCGGGGCGTTCGTTCGCTGCATCGTTGCTCCTGGCGCCGACGTCTTCACGATGCGCGCCGTCGGGATCGGCGAAGCGCGCGGAGTCGTGATCGCGATCACCGAGGACCACTGCCGCGTGGGTCCCGACTGGTGTGAGC
>JALHSW010000424.1 GCA_022865365.1 Acidimicrobiia bacterium
ATGCCGCTGGCCCGGACCGGTGGTGATCCAGAGGTAGTGGCTGGCGTCGGTGACCGAACCATCAATGCTGACCATCGGGCTGCTGCCGGCCACGAAGGCCCCGTCGTTGTAGGCCACGCCGATCTCGACCCGGTTCTCGGCGACCAGGTTGCCCTGACGACCGGTCTCCCAGGCCTGGAAGGTGTTGTAGGTGCGGGTAATGGAGTAGGCCTCGTTGGTGTGCGTCAAGGTCGCGGCCGTCTGCACGGTGACCTGCGTCGCCGAGTCACGCGACAGAATGTAGAAGGTCTCCGAGCCGATCACCAGGCGGTCGCCGACACCGACGTTGGCCGGCAGGCTGGCGCCGCCGCCGAAAGTGACCGTCGTCGTGCCTACATTGATCGAGGCTGAGCCGGTCGAGTAGAGAACTCCCGGGTTGATCCCAATGGATCGGTAGTGCGTCCCACCCGGAAACGGCGTGTTGGTCGGCGTCGGCGTGGGGGTGTTCGTCGGCGTCGACGTGGGCGTGTTCGTCGCGGTCGGCGTGGCGGTGTTGGTCGGGGTCGGGGTGGCGGTCGCCGTCGCCGTGGCTGTGGCGGTTGGCGTCAGGGTCGCTGTCGCGGTGGGCGTCGGCGTGTCGGTCGCCGTGGCCGTGGCCGTGGGCGTGTCGGTCGCTGTCGCGGTGGGCGTCGGCGTGTTGGTCGGCGTCGGCGTGGGGGTGTTCGTCGGCGTCGACGTGGGCGTGTTCGTCGCGGTCGGCGTGGCGGTGTTGGTCGGGGTCGGGGTGGCGGTCGCTGTCGCCGTAGCCGTGGCCGTGGCGGTCGCCGTGGGAGTGGCCGTCGCCGGCGGAGCGACGTACTCGTCTGCGCCCATGTCCCAGCTCGACCCTTGCGGTCGACTGTTGCCATCGACGTCGCTGCTGAAGCCTGCGAGAGTCGTGCCGGCATCGATGGCGTCCGAACCGGCCTTGAGGTGGAGATCCTCAGACCCAACCGTCAGCGAAACGAATTGACTGGACGGGATCCTGCCAGTGAGCGAGCCAGCCCCGGAGGCCGTGCCGTCTTCCGACATGTTATTGGACTGCACCATCCCGCCGACAGCGTCGCGGAAGTCGGTGTCCACACCCCCGTTGCCCATGGAGATGGTGTTGGTGACCGTCATGGTCCCGGCCGTCAGGTCCACGCCGCGACCTTCCATCCCATACACCGTCACGTTCTGCACTGTGGCGGTGTCAGATGGGTCGTTGACCCGGACCCCCGACGTGTCACCGTCGTAGATCACGCTGTTGCGCAGGGTGAAGCTGTCGGCCAATCCTGTTGAAGAGGTCCGGATCCCATAGGCGACATTGGCCGGCTCAAAGAAGTCGTGGATGATCAGACTTTCCAGAAGGACATTGGTCGCAGCATCGATGACCAGGATCGAGGCCGCGTTGTTGGAGGCCGGGTCATGGAAACCGCGCAGTTCGAGCCCCTCGACCCGGGTGTACGAGTCGGCAATCCGAAGTCCGAACTCAGTGACGCCCGAACCATCGAGCACCACCCCTGTCCCTGCCGTACCGTCATGCCGCTGGCCGGGGCCGGTGGTGATCCAGAGGTAGTGGCTGGCGTCGGTGACCGAACCATCAATGCTGACCATCGGGCTGCTGCCAGCCACGAAGGTCCCGTCATCGTAGGCCACGCCGATCTCCAGCCGGTTCTCGGCGACCAGGTTGCCCTGGCGGGCATCCTCCCACGACTGGAACGTGTTGTAGGCGCGGGTAATGGAGTAGGCCTCGTTGGTGTGCGTCAAGGTCGCGGCCGTCTGCACGGTGACCTGCGTCGCCGAGTCACGCGACAGAATGTAGAAGGTCTCCGAGCCGATCACCAGGCGGTCGCCGACA
>JALHSW010000425.1 GCA_022865365.1 Acidimicrobiia bacterium
GGGACTGCACGGACTCCGGGCCGGGGATTTTGGGACTGGGCGGTACTCGGCGGTACCAGACGGACGTTCGTCAAGTTGCTCATAACCCGAAGGTCGTGGGTTCAAATCCCACCCCCGCCACCATCGAAAGTGCAGGTCAGGGCCGGTCTCTCGGGACCGGCCCTCTGCGCGAGGCAATGGTTGCTCCGTACACTGCCGCGATGGTGCTGCGGGATGGCATGTGGGCGGTGCTCTTTACGGATCTGGTCGGCTCGACGGCGCAGCGGGCCCGGGTGGGCGATGAGGTGGGGGATGCGCTGCGCCGAGACCACGACGCGGTCCTGGCCCGGGTCCTCGCGGCGCATCGGGGTGAGGTCGTCAGCGACACGGGTGACGGCGCGATGTGTGTGTTCTCGAGCGCGGCGGACGCGATCGCGGCGGGGGTCGCGGTCCAGCAGGGGATCGAGCGGCGGAACCGGCGGTCTGAGGAGCCGCTGGCGCTGCGGGTCGGGGTGAGCGCGGGGGAGCTCGTGGTCGAGGGCGACGGGCTGATGGGCCTTGCCGCGCACGAGGCGGCGCGGGTGTGCGGGTTGTGCGAGCCGGGTGAGGTGTTGGTCATTGATCTGGTGCGGCTGATGGCGGGCTCGCGCACCGATGCGGAGCTGACCGAGCGGGGCGCGTTCGAGCTCAAGGGCATCCCCACTCCGGTGACGGTGTGGGAGGTCGCGTGGACCCCGACCGAGGAGGCCGACGAACGCCTCGCAGTTCCCCCACGGTTGCTGTCGCCGGACGCGTGGGTGTTCTCGAGTCGCGCGCCCGAGCTGGCGATGTTGCGTGACCAGTGGGCGGCCGCGTCGGGTGGCGCTCGACAAGCAGTACTCATCAGCGGTGAGCCGGGGATCGGCAAGACGCGCCTCGCCGCGGAGGTCGCGCGGCTGGCGTGTGACGAGGGCGCGTTGGTGCTCTATGGGCAGTGCGATGACGAGCTCGGTACGCCGTTCCTGCCGTTTGCGGAGGCGCTCGACTGGTACCTCGAGCACGCGGCCGACGTATTCGCCGGGCAGTTCCCGGGCGACCTGACGCGCCTCTCCACCCGGGTGCGCGACCGCATGCCGGGCGCACCGGCGCCGCTCGCGGCCGATGCCGAGACCGAGCAGCATCGTCTGTTCGACGCGGTCGTCTCGTGGCTCTGCGAGCTCACGGACGCCCAGCCCGTGGTGCTGGTACTCGACGACGTGCACTGGGCCACGAAGCCGACGCTGCTGATGCTTCGACACCTACTCCGCGGCACCGACACCGCACGCCTGTTCGTGATCGCCACCTACCGCGACACCGACCTCGACCGCACGCACCCGCTCGCAGGCATGCTCGGCGACTTCCGACGCATCCCCAGGGTCGAGCGACTGCCGCTGTCGGGGCTGGACGAGGCGGGCGTGTTGGAGTTCCTCGGCAACGCGGCCGGCCAGGAGGTCGATGACCGTGTCGGTGAGCTGGCGGTTGCGCTGGTGGCAGAGACGGAGGGGAACCCGTTCTTCCTCGGCGAGGTGCTGGGCCACCTCGTGGAGTCTGGCGCGATCATGCAGGTCGACGGTCGCTGGACGAGCGACC
>JALHSW010000426.1 GCA_022865365.1 Acidimicrobiia bacterium
CACGAGCGGCGCGCTCGGCGGCATCGTCGCCACGAGTGCACTCGAGCTCGGGATCGATGTCGGTGGCCTCGATGCGATCGTCGTGAACGGGTTCCCGGGGACGCTCGCTTCGTTCCGTCAACAGATCGGGCGCGCCGGGCGCGGCGATCGCGGGGCGGCAACCGTCCTCGTCGCGGGCGACGACCAACTCGACCAGTGGTACGCCGCGAACCCGCGAGCGCTGCTGGAGCGCCCGGCCGAGGCGGCGATCGCCAACCCCGACAACCCCTTCGTGCTCACGGCCCAGGTCGGGTGCGCGGCCCACGAGCTGCCCATCGAGCCGGCCGACGAGCGCTGGTTCGGTCCCGGCCTCGACGAAGCGGTACGCGAGCTCGTGCTCACCGATCTGCTCAAGCCGCGTGATGGCCGCATGTACTGGGCCGGGCGACAGCCGCCGGCGCCGGCGGTCGGCCTGCGCACCGGATCGGGCACCGAGTACGAGTTGGTCGACCGGAGCGGCGAGACCGTGGGGACCGTCGACGGGGGCCGCGTGTTCCAGGTCGCGCATCCCGGTGCGGTGTACGTGCACCAGGGCCGCCAGTACCGCGTCGAGGTGCTCGAGACGGAGCACCACCGGGCGATCCTCGAACCAGCCGACGACCTCGACGAGTACACCCGCACGCGGGAGGAGACCGACCTCACGATCGTCGCGACCGAGCAGACGAGTGGCGCCGGGCGAGGCACGGCCCACCTCGGAGCGGTGGAGGTGACGACCCGTGTCACCGGCTACCAGCGCAAGCGTGTCTCGACGAACGAGACGATCGAGGTCGTGCCCCTCGACGTGCCCCCGGGAAGGCTCACCACGCGCGCCTGCTGGTACACGGTCCCGCTCCCGGTGATCGCGAGAGCCGGCCTCGCTCCGGGACGGATCCTCGGCGCGGTGCACGCGGCAGAGCACGCGCTCATCGGGCTGCTCCCGCTGTTCGCGATCTGCGACCGTTGGGATGTCGGAGGAGTGTCGATGGCACACCATCCCGCAACGGAGGAGCCGTCGATCTTCGTGTACGACGGCTACGCCGGAGGTGCCGGGATCGCGGAGCTGGCTTTCGCGCGCCTCGACGAGCACGTGCGTGCCGCTCGTGAGCTCGTCGCGGCGTGTCCGTGCGACGCAGGGTGCCCGTCGTGCGTGCAGTCGCCAAAGTGCGGCAACTGGAACGAGTACCTCGACAAGGCCGGCGCGGTCGTGCTGCTCGACCTCCTCATCACCGCGATGCGCTGAGGCGCACTTCGGCCCGCGACGTCGAGTGCGCCGAGGCATCCAGCGCCGGCACCACGATCCTCACGTGCACCGTCGCGAACGGGCCCGAACATTCGCATCCGGTGAGGCTCGCCCCATTCGCCCGCGCGGTCTGCGCGGCGGCCGACCTCGCGGCATCAGGGCCGCGGCCGAGGGCCAGCATGTCGGCCGCGGCGAGGGCGGCGGCGTCCGCCGCAGTCTCGGCTCGCACACCGGCGATCGCCGCCACGCCGGCCCGCGTGACGGCGAGACACAGCGCGAGGCCGAGCACGACGACCGCGAGCATGACGATCGTCGCCGTGCCGCGCTCGACCACTCTTTCCTCTGGCTCTCTTGCTTCCGGCTCGGTCACTTCTCGACCCGCATCACCGCGGTGGCGTGCAGCTCGGGGTCGGGGAACAGCGGGCCGACGAGCGGCAGGTTGGTCTTCGACGTGTAGGTGACCTCGACGGTGATGGGCTCTCCGACCGCAGGCCGGGGACCCACGTGGACCGCGGCTCCGGTGAGCGTGCGGCGTGCGGCGCGGCCGGGATCGGCATCCACGCTCGCCGCCCGAGCCGCCTCGCGCGCCGCGTGCACCACCGCGACGTGATCACGAACAACGAGCGCGACCTGGATCACCGCGAGCGCCGCCATGATCATGAGCGGCAGCACCAGCGCGAACTCCACCGTCGCCTGGCCCTGCTCACGCCGCGACTGCCTCACTTGCCGCCCATCAAGAACTTGATCGACTTGTCAAACAGATCCTCGATCGCGCCACCCTGCGCCCAGGCGATGAGCAGGAACGCGAGGGCTCCTGCTCCCATGAGCACCAGGGCGTACTCCGCCGTGGTCTGACCCTTCTCGCTTGCAAACGAGCGAATGCGTCGCATCTCGAATCCCTCCATAACGTCACGACCGACTGAAGCCGGCGAGCAGTGCGGGCACCACGGTGAGAAGCCCGAACGCCGGCAGGACGAGGAAGACCAGGGGGAAGAGAAGACGGACGGGAACGGTCCGGGCTCGAGTCTCGGCTCGGCGGCGCAGCACCGCGCGCTGCTCCGCGGCGAGCCTGATCAACGCGTCGCCGACGGCGGCGCCGAAGCGCTCGGAGGCGAGCAGCGCGTCGGCGAGCGGGCGGATCGGAGGTACCCGAACCGCGAGATCGTCGAGCGCGTCGGCGAACGACCGACCCAGCGTGCACGCCCGCACCACGCCGCCAAGCTGCGAAGCGAGCATCGGTGGCGACCACGTCGCCGCGACGTCGACCGCGAGGTACGGCGTGCAGCCGGCGCCGACGGCAACCGCGAGCAGATCGATCGTGACCGGGAGCTCGTGCTCTACGATCCGCTCCACACCGCGGGCTGCCCGTCGTTGACGAACTTCGCCCAGCGGACGGGCAATCACGGTCGGCATCGAGGGCAGGGACTGTGCGACGCGACGGAGAACGCCTCGGGAGAACCCAGACGTCGTGGAGGCTCCGAGCGCAGTCGCACGGACGGTCGTTCCGGCACGACGCGCCCGAGACGCGAGCGGGATCGCCACGAGGATCCCCCACGCCGCACCGAGCAGGATGACCGCGAGACTGCTCACTCGTCGACTCCCGCGTGCACGATGCGACGCATCCAGAGCGCCGCAAGCGCCTC
>JALHSW010000427.1 GCA_022865365.1 Acidimicrobiia bacterium
CGGCTTGTGCAGGCGCGCCGCGTGATCGGCGGCCAGCATCAGGGTGCGCCCGTCCTTGAAGCCCTCGATGTACGCGGCGATCACCCCGACCTCGGGTTGGTCGGCGAAGTATCCGGCGAAGTCGGCGAACTCGAGGTCGACCTCGTTGCCGGTCGGCGCCCAGTGCGACAGGCGGATCCCGAGCTCCTGACCCTGGAAGACGGGTCGCCCCTGGTGTCCGCTCTGGGTGATGAGCGCGATCGCAGGGCCGGTGAGGTCGCCTCGAAAGGTCTCGAACGCATTGAGGTTGGTGTTCGGACCGAGCAGGTGGGTCTCACCGGAGCGGACGAGACGGTCGAGGCGGGCCTCGAGCCTCTCGCCGTCGCGTCCCGACTCGGAGAATCCCGCGGCGAAGATGACCGCGAACTTGGCCTTCCGGGCGACGACCTCCTCGAAGGCATCGACGGCTGCTCCGGTGAGGATGACCGCGAGGTCGACCTCTCCCGGCACGTCGGCGATCGACGGGTAGCACCGGGCACCGACAACAGTCTCGTAGACCGGGTGCACGGGAAAGAAGTCGGCACCGTTTGCCGCGGCCCACGCCGCGAGGCGGGCGGTCATCGCGGCGTTCGGTTTGCGTGACGTCTCGGAAGCACCGATCACCGCGACCGATCGCGGGTGCAGGAACGTGTCGAGGTCGATGGCCCGCAGCGCCAGCGGCCGGCCGGTGACGTCGCCTGATGGGGAAGGAGCAGAACCGGGACGGCGAGAGCGCGGGGGCACGGCCAAGAATGACACGCACGTCAGGGTTGGGGCGACTTGCCGGGGGTATCGTCGGGCCCGTGCCCGGGCCGGAGACCGTCATCGTGGTGGGCGCGTCGCTGGCCGGTCTGCGGGCGGCCGAAGAGCTCCGGCGCCTCGGGTTCGACGGGCGTCTCGTGATGGTGGGAGCCGAGTCGCACCTCCCGTACGACCGCCCGCCGTTGTCGAAGGCGGTGCTCGCGGGCGAGGCGCAGGCCGACGACATCGTGCTGCGGCACCAGTCCTCTGACGATCTCGACGTCGACTGGCGTCTCGGCCGTCGCGCGGTTGGTCTCGACGTCGCGTCGCGCACGATCGAGCTCCACGACGGCGAGCAGATCACCGGCGACCGCGGGATCGTGATCGCGACGGGTGCCTCCCCGCGTCGTCTCGCCGGCGTCCCTGCGCTCGCGGGGATCCACCAGCTGCGGACGCTCGACGACTGCCTCGCCATCCGCGCCGATCTCGACGCGGGCGCGCGCCGCGTGGTCGTCGTCGGTGCGGGCTTCATCGGCTCGGAAGTGGCCGCGACCTGTCGTGCTCGACACCTGGACGTGACCGTCCTCGAGGCGTTGCCGGCCCCGATGGTGCGGGGGCTCGGCCCGGTGCTCGGCGACGTCCTGGCCGGTCTGCACCGTGACCACGGTGTCGACCTGCGCACCGGCGTCGGCGTCGAAGGCGTCGACGGGGTGGAGCGCGTCGAGCGCGTCCGCCTGGCCGACGGGAACACGGTCGATGCCGACATTGTCGTCGTGGGCGTGGGCGTCACGCCGGCAACCGCCTGGCTCGACGCCTCCGGCCTCACGATCGACAACGGCGTCGTGTGCGACGAGACGCTCCTCGCCGCGCCCGGGATCGTCGCGGCGGGTGACGTGTGCCGCTGGCCGAACCCGGTCTTCGACGGCGAGCTGATGCGGCTCGAGCACTGGACGAACGCAACGGAGCAGGGGATCGCGGCCGGCGCCCGACTCCTCGCCGGTGACGACGCCCATGCCGCACCGTTCGCGCCCGTGCCATTCGTGTGGTCCGACCAGTACGACGTCAAGATCCAAGTCGCCGGGCACGTGCGCGGAGACGACCGCCTCGAGATCGTCGACGGGTCCCTCGACGAGCGCCGCTTCGTCGCCGCCATCGGGCGCGGGGATCGCCTCGTCGGCGCCGTGGGGTTCAGTCGGCCGCGCGTGCTGATGCAGTACCGACGCCTCGTGGCGGAGGGAACGTCGTGGGACGACGCCATTGCCACGGCGCAGGGCGCCGCATGAGCGCGGACCTCGTCGCCGTCACCGGCCCGCACGACGGGGTCGCGGTCCTGACGCTGAAGCGCCCCGGTCGGAAGAACGCGCTGTCGATCGCGCTACGCGACCAGATGAGCGATGCGCTCGACCGGCTCGCGGTCGACGATGCGTTCCACGCTCTCGTCATCACCGGCGAGGGTGACGTGTTCTCGGCCGGCTTCGACCTCGACGAGTTCGCCAGCCCGGAGCTCGCCGACGAGCTCTGGGCATCGAGCGACCGGTGGCACCGGAGCCTCCTGGAGTTCCCGCTCCCGATGGTGGCCGCGGTGAACGGTGCCGCGTATGGCGGCGGCTTCGACCTCGCCGTCATGTGCGACCTCAGGGTCGCGGCGACCGCGGCCCGGTTCGCCCACCCCGAGCACTCGTTCTCGCAGGTCGTCTACGGTCCGCTCCACGATCTGGTGGGCGGCTCGGTCGCCCGGGATCTCGCCCTGACCGGTCGTCGCGTCGACGCGGAGGAAGCGCACCGGCTCGGCATCGTGAACCGGGTCGTCTCTCCCGCCGATCTCCTCGCCGAGGCGCGTGCGGTGGCGACCGAGATCGCGCTCGCGCCGCGTGAGGTGCTGCTGGCGATGATTGCGAAGATCCGCAGACGCGCCGGCATCACGCCGGGAGCGACGCTCGACCTCTGAGTCGGGTCAGGCGTTCACGCCGGCGGGACGACTACGCACGACGAGGAGCTCGTCGGTTCCGGCGATGACCTGGGCGCCCGGTGGGTTCACGGTGCAGGTGCCGTCGGCGAAGATGCCGACGAGGGTCGAATCGGCACCGTCCTTGAGTGCGACGAGCGCGTCCCGTGCGGTACGTCCGACGAGTTCGAGCGGCACGGGCACGCGGTAGAACTCCTCGCCTTCGGGATGGGTGAGCAGGTCGGCGACGACGCCGGTGAGCCCGTGCGTGACCGCGGAGGCTGCGAGGAGCGATCCGGTGAGCTCGGCGCTCACCACCAGCTCGTTCGCGCGCGTGCGCTCGAAGTGCTGGCGGTTCTCCGACTTCACGACTTCGACGCACGAGTAGGCGTCGTGGTTGAGCGACTCGACGGCGAGGGTCGTGAGGAGCGAGCGTGCATCGAGGTCGTCGGGGTCGTTGCTCGAGTTGGCGTCGTCGGCGAGGACGATCACGGTCGAGGCCGCCATGATGCCGGCACGCTGCAGGTCGTCGGTGTTGCTCGGGTTCCCTCGACTGAAGGTCGTGCCGCGGCTCTCGATGGGTGCGGTCTCGATGTCGGCGAGGATCACGATCTCGCGGCGATCCTCGACCTCCTTCGCCCGGAGCTCGCGGATGATCTCGAAGCCCTTGGGGCTCCAGCCGCAGATCATCAGGTGGCCCGACCCCTTGAAGTTGCCCATGCCGGCTCCTCGGTTGATGACGGTGGCGACGAAGCGGGACGCGACGGTCGCGGTCGCGAAGGCGACCAAGCTGACCCCGGCGACCCTGACGATCCAGTACGAGAAGTAGCCGAACTGGTTCTTGAGCTTGTATGGGGACGTGTTCTCGAACAGCGTGCGGAACAGCCATCCGTAGGCGTCACCGACGGAGTGCACGTCGCCGCTGCGGTCGTGCTCGACCAGCCAGAAGAACAGCGGCGCGAACACGAGCACGAGGAACGCGAACATTGCGGCGAGGAAGAGTCGCCGACTCACCCTGCCCCACATCACCTGTTCGTTCGGCCGACTCATGAGGGGCGAGCGTAGGTCGCCGACGGACCCGTGTGGCGCGAGCGTCCCCAGCACGGCGACGATGGCACCCGTGGACCATCGACGTGCCCCTCTGCTGACGCCACGGTTCGCACTCATCGTCGGATCGGGCTTCGCCTATTTCCTCGCGCTCGGCACGGTGCTCCCGGCGGTGCCCCAGTACGTGAAGCACCGCCTCGGTGGCAGCGACGTCGCGGTGGGCATCGCAGTCGGCGTGCTGTTCGTGGGGGCGGTGTTGCTCCGTCCCTACGCCGGTCGTCTGGGGGATCGCTTCGGCCGCCGTGTCCTCATCGTTTCCGGCGCCGCAGTCGTGGCGGTGTCGATGTTGCTGTACGGGGCGGTCGAGTCGCTGCCGTTCCTGATCGGCGCGCGCGTCCTGACCGGTCTCGGCGAGGCTGCGTTCTTCGTCGGTGCCGCCACGATGGTGACGGATCTTGCGCCGGTCGAGCGGCGCGGCGAGGCGATCAGCTACTGGTCGGTGGCCGTGTACGGCGGCCTCGCGTTCGGGCCGGTGCTCGGCGAGACCGTGATCGACGCGGGCGGGTACGGCGCCGTGTGGCGTGTCGCCGGTTTGCTCGCGACGCTGGCCGCGGTTCTCGGCTTCTTCACGCGCGAGGTCGAGCGACCGGTGGTCGTCGGTGTCCCGGGTGACGGGCATCTGCTGAACCGCGCCGCGATCGGACCGGGCACCGTCTTGTTCTCGGGTTTGATCGCGCTCGCAGCGTTCACGGCGTTCGTGCCCCTGTACGTCGACGACATCGGGCTCGGCAGCGCCGACGTCGTGTTCCTGCTGTACGGGGGGCTCGTGCTCGTCGTGCGCATCTTCGGGGCTCGCATCCCCGACACGCTTGGCGGTCGGCGTTCGGGCGTGCTCGCGTTGGCGGCGACGACGATCGGGATGACGGTCATGGCCCTCTGGGGGACGACCGCCGGCCTGCTCGTGGGGACGGTGTTCTTCGCCGCCGGGGCTTCGCTGCTCTATCCCGCGTTGTTGCTGCTCGCGCTCGGGAACGCATCCGAGACCGAACGCGGCTCGGTGGTGGGGACGTTCAGCAGCTTCTTCGATCTCTCGCAGGGTCTCGGTTCACTGGTCGTGGGCCTCGTCGCCGCCGGTGCCGGCTATCGCGGCGCCTTCGGCGCGGGCGCGGTCTTCGCCGCGGCGGGGTGTGTGGGCCTGGCCGTGCACGCGGGCCGGCGTCGTTCCCGGCGCGTGCGCGCCGGGGAGCTCGGCGTGCTGGCGACCGAGCATCCGGCCCCGTGACGTCGCTGCTCGTCACCAACGACTTCCCGCCGAAGATCGGCGGGATCCAGACCTACCTCTACGAGCTGTGGCGTCGGCTTCCGCCGGGGCACGCGACGGTGCTCACCACTCCCTACGACGGTGCGGACGCATGGGACGGGGTCCAGTCGTTTCGCATCGAGCGGACGACGGAGCGGTTCCTGCTCCCGAAACCTTCGCTCGCGACGCGGATCGACTCCCTCGCTCGTGAGATCGACGCACGGGTCGTGTTTCTCGATCCCATGCTGCCGCTCGGCTTGGTCGGTCCCCGCCTGCGCGCCGCGCCGTACGTGATCGTCGCGCACGGCGCGGAGGTGACGGCGTACGGGAGGATGCCCGGGACCGGCGCGCTCGGCCGGCGGGTGCTGCGGGGCGCGGCCGGCATCGTCGCAGCGGGGGAGTACCCCATGGACGTCGCCGCCGGCGTCGCCCGGCGTGAGCTGGCCGCGCTGCAGCTTCCTCCCGGCGTCGACCCGCAGCGCTTTCGGCCCATCGACGACGCGGCCCGACGCGTGACGCGCGTGCGGTTCGGGCTCGACCCCGACGCGCCGCTCGTCCTGGGAGTGAGTCGCCTCGTGCCGCGCAAGGGCTTCGACGTGCTGATCGACGCGGTTGCGGGCCTCGACGGCGTGGAGCTGGCGATCGCCGGCGGCGGGCGTGACCACAGCCGGTTGACGAAGCTCGCGACTCGTCTCGGAACCCGTGCGCACCTGCTGGGACGCGTCACCGACGACGACCTCCCGGCGCTCTATGCGAGTGCCGACGCGTTCGCCATGCCGTGTCGTGATCGTTGGGGCGGGCTCGAGGCCGAGGGGTTCGGCATCGTGTTCCTCGAGGCTGCGGCGTGCGGCGTGCCGGCGGTCGCGGGTCGAAGTGGCGGCGCGCATGAAGCGGTGGTCGACGGCGAGACCGGCTACGTGGTCGAACCCCACGACGTGGCGGCAGTGCGCGCGTCGCTTGACCGCCTGCTCGGCGACGACGCGCGGCGCGCGCGCATGGGCGCGGCGGCGCGTGACCGCGTCGAGCGCGACTTCGCGTACGACGCACTCGCGGCACGTCTCGCGCCGCTCGCAGCGGGGGATCTCTCGTCGCTCGAATGACCTACGCTCACGGCGTGCCGGGTCGGTCGCTCATCGTCTCGTCGTGGGTCGGGGACATCGTGTTCGCCTGCACCGCGATCCCGGCCGCGCTCGGGGCGGAGTCACTCGACGGGCCCGCGATCGTGACTGCGCTCGTGCTGTTCTTCGTGTCGCTCGGCATCTGGACGTGGGCCTTCGTCGTCGCGATCGTCCGCAGCGCCCAGGGTGACGACATCGTCGTCGCCAACCTGTTCGGAACCGTCGGTGACGCACCTCGAGCCGTGCGGTGGCATCTCTTCGGCTCGCTCGGCGCGTGCCTCCTGATCTCGATCGGTACCGCGGCCGCCGATCCCTTTGGTGTGCTGGTCCCGATGCTCCCGCTCGGGTTCGTCGGCCTGTGGGCAGCCCGTCACGGGACGTTCCCACCCCGGCGCGCCCCGGCCCCGCGAAGGGCCTGAATCCTGCCGTGCCGCAGCCGGGCCGGGTTGCGCACCTGCCGTGGGCTTGGTTCGATGGAGCAGATGGCCGAAGAGGCGCACGAGCACATGGTGGTATCGGCCCCGCCGGGACGCTGTTGGGGGGTGGCGACCGACTACGAGTCGTATCCCGACTGGGCCCGCGACGTGAAGCAGGTGGCGTTGCTCGAGCGCGACGCAGACGGTCGCGGCAAGCGGGTCGAGTACCGCGTCGCCGGCCTCGGTCGGAGCATCCACTACGTCCTCGAGTACGACTACTCGGAGGCTCCTGCCGCTTTCTCGTGGCATCTCGTCGAGGGTGACGTGCTACGTCGGCTCGACGGACGCTATGGGTTCGAGGCCGAGGGCGACGGCACCCGGGTCTCGTACGATCTGGTCGTCGACATCTCCATCCCGCTTCCCGGGCTACTCAAACGCCGGGCCGCGGGCATGATCATGGGCACCGCGTTGCGGGAGCTCAAGAAGGAGGCAGAGAAATGACAGAGTCCTTGCGTGACGATGTGGCCGCCTCGGCCGCCGATCCCGACGTCGGCCGGCCCGAGCATGTCGACCCCGCCCAGCCCGGCGGGGGGCCCGGCCCCGGTCTTCCGCCGCCCTCCGCGACCGAGTCGCTCGTGAGCGCGCTCCTCGAAGCCGGGCCCGAGGTCGCGGAGCACGTCGTGCGCGCAGCGCAGGAGCTGCTGCTCGCCGCCCAGGCGATCGTCGATGCCGCCGAGCATGCCGTCCAGGAACAGCAAGCGGTACGCGCACAGGCGCAGGCGGACTCGGCTGACGACGCGTCCGGCGACGACGCGTCGGGCGACGACGCGACGGTGCACCACCTCGACCTCGCCGAGTGACGGCGGCGTCTGCCGCACCGACCCTCGGGATCGATCTCGGCGGTACGAACCTGCGGATCGGTGTGGTCGACGCGGCAGGAGCGATCCTCGCCGAGGTACGTGACCCTGCGCCGTCCGAGGTCGACGCGCTGGTGCACGCGATCGGCGCGCAGGCCGACGACCTCGTTCCGGCGCACGGGGTCCGCGCGGTCGGCGTGGGCACGGCCGGATTGATCGATCACGATGGTGCCGTCCGCTACGCACCCAACCTCCCGATGTTCGTCGACGTGCCGCTGCGCGCGCTGCTCGCGGAGCGGCTCACCCCACCCGTCGTGGTCGACAACGACGCGAACGCGGCCGCATGGGGCGAGCACTGTCACGGCGCCGCGCGCGGGACGAGCCACGCGCTCGTGATCACGCTGGGTACGGGAGTGGGCGGCGGCGTGATCGCCGACGGTCGGCTCTTCCGCGGCGCGCACGGGTTCGCGGCGGAGGTCGGTCACTGGCAGTTCGATCCGCACGGCCCCGACTGCGCGTGCGGCGAGGTAGGGCACTGGGAGGCGGTTGCGTCTGGTTCGGCACTCGGTCGTCTCGCCCGCGCTCGCGCCGAGCAGGGAACGGCACCCGGGGTGCTGGCCCGCGCCGGGGGCGACGCGGCCGCGGTGCGGGGGGAGCACGCCGGCGAGTCGGCCGCGGCGGGCGAGGCGGACGGCATTGCGATCCTCGGCGAGTTCGCCGAGGTGGTCGCGTTGGGGTTCGCGGGTCTCGCGAACATCGTCGACCCTGAGCTGATCGTCGTCTCGGGCGGCCTCGTCGAGCTCGGGGACGTGCTGCTCGATCCGCTGCGGGCCGCGTTCCTCGGGCACCTCGAGGGGAGCGCGCACCGCCCCCCGGTCCCGATCGTCGCCGCCGAGCTCGGCGATGCCTCCGGCATGGTGGGAGCGGCCGCCCTCGCTCGTGACCTCACCCCGTGAGGCCCGGACCGTGAAGCTGGGCCTGACGCTCCCGTCGTTCGTCGACGATCCCGCGGTGCCCCTCGCCGTGGCGAGCGCGGCCGACGAGGCGGGTTTGGACGGGATCTTCGTCTACGACCATCTGTTTCGACGGGCCGCCGACGGCACGCGACGCCCGGCATTGGAGAACGTCGCGTTGCTCGGTGCGGTCGCGGCCGCGACGACGCGCATCGCAGTGGGCGCGCTCGTGTTCCGGGCCTGGACGCGGCCTCCGTCGTCACTGGCGTCGGCGGTCGCGACCGTGTCTCGAATCGCGCCCGGTCGTGTGGTCGCCGCGATCGGCGCCGGAGATTCCGAGAGCCGCGAGGAGAACGAGACGTTCGGCCTCGGGTTCGGCACGATGACCGAGCGCGTCGATCGCCTCACGGACGCTGTCTGTGCGACACGCGACCACGGAGCCCGGGTCTGGGTCGGCGGCAAGGCGCGGGCGGTCCGCGAGGTGGCTGCGGCCGAGGCCGACGGATGGAGCGCGTGGGGTGGCTCGTCGGAGTGGTTCGAGACCACCGCTGGGGCAGTACGCGCCGCTGCGGTGCGCCCGTCGTTCGAGTGCACGTGGGGTGGCTTGATCGTGCTGGGCGAGGACGACGCGTCGGCCCGCATGAAGGCCGAGCGTCTCGGTGCGAGCGACGGCACGATCGTCGGCGGCCCCGCGACCCTCGCCCGTGCCGTCGACGAGTACGGGCGAGGCGGTGCCGACTGGGTGATCCTGGCCCCGGTCGACTCGCGTGACCCCGAGAACGCGATCCGTCTCGGTCACGAGGTCAAGGCCCGGTTGGTGACGGGCTAGCGAAGCTAGGGCAGAGGATCGGCGGGCTCGGGAGTGGAGGAACGCTCGCCGAAGTACTCGAGCGCGCGCTCGGCACCGATGACGACGAACAGGCCCTCGGCTTCTGCGGTGACGGTGTCGCCGGCGCGAAGCGTCGCGGCGGTCGTGATCCGTCGGCCGTCGATCCTCGCGGTGCGGGCGTGGAGGTGGAGCTCGGTGCCGAGTGGAGTGGGCTTGCGGTACCGGACGGTGAGTCGGGCGGTCATTCCGGGGTGCCCACTGATCGCGTTCGCCATCCCGAGGGCCTCGTCGAAAGCGAGCGCCACCCAACCTCCGTGCACGTATCCGGGCGGACCTTCGTAGGCGGCGCCGAAGCAGCCGTGGGCGATGACATGATCATCGTGGAACTCGTACGCCAGCGGCGGCGCCACCGGATTGACTGAGCCGACGAGCGGGCTCCGTGGCAGGTAGTCCTCCTGGCGCCGCTCGTGGCGGGATCGTTCGCCACCCGGTCGCGCTCCGGCATCGACGGCGCGTCCTCGCAGGTCTGCGACGGTGCGCTCGGTCGCGTCGGCGGCGTCGTCGAGAGCCCGATCGGTCGCGTCCTCCGTGGTGAGCACGGCGTCCACGAGGTGGCGCGTCGCCGCTGCGAGTCGGAGCCGTGCGGGCGTCGCGAACGTGGAGGCATCGGAAGAGGACACTGCGCTCAGCGACCCTTGTACGCCGGTGGGCGCTTCTCTGCGAACGCGCGTGGACCTTCCTGAGCGTCTTCGCTCGCGAACACCTCCCAACCGATCGTGTCCTGGTGCTGCATAGCTTCGGCATCCGACAGGTGCTCGGTCTCGCGCCAGGCGCGAAGGATCGCCTTGGTCGACAGCGGGCCGCACTCGGCGACCTGTGCGGCGACGGCGCGTGCGACCGGGAGTGCCTGGCCGTCGGGGACGACACGGCCGATCAAGCCGATCTGCTGGGCCTCGAGCGCGGTGACGGGCCGGGCCGAGAGCAGGATGTCCATGGCGATGGTGTACGGGATCTGACGGGGGAGGCGACACGCGGATCCGCCGAGCGGGAACAGGGCCCGTCGCGCCTCCCACACGCCGAAGATCGCGCCTTCACCGGCGATCCGGATGTCAGTGCCCTGGAGCATCTCGGTGCCGCCGGCGACGGCGTAGCCCTCGACCGCGGCGATCATGGGCTTCGAGCAGCGGTAGTCGCGCAAGAGGCCTTTCCAGTGAATGTTCGGCTCCTCGGTCATCCGTCGCTCGACGTACTCGCTGCGCGGCTGGCTCATCGAGACGAGGTCCATGCCAGACGAGAACGCGCCGCCGGCGCCGGTCAGGATCGCGACCCGCACGTCATCCGTGTCGTCGACGTAGGAGTACCCGTCGGCGAGGCCGACCAGCATCGCCGCGCTCAGCGCATTCTTCTTCTCGGGTCGGTTCATCGTGATGATCACGACCGCGCCGTCACGCTCGATCGTGCAGTCGTCGGTCGAGATCGAGAGCGTCTCGGGCACGGGGGGCCTCCTGGGGCTGCGTTCGCCGATCCTACGGTCCCGGGGATACGGGCGGTCCTGGGAGACAGGCGGCGCGCTAGGCGAGGAGCGCGACGATGCCGGCGAGCGCGGTGACGCGTGCGCACTCGGTGTCGGGGTGGAAGTCGTACGGGTCGACGAGCACGGGTCGCACCCCGGCGGCGAGTGCCCCTTCGACGTCGGAGGCCGGGGTGTCGCCGACGTGGATCGCCGCTCCCGGTGCCACCTGGAGCGCTTCGAGCGCGAGATGGAAGATCGCGGGGTCGGGTTTGGCCACCCCCACGACGCCGGAGTCCAGCACGACGTGCACCTCGACGCCCGCACCCGGGCCGAGCTGACAGATGCCATCGCTCCGGAGCTGCTCCTCGACGGTCCCGTCGGCGTTCGACACGATCCCGAGGCGCATGCCCCGATCGGCGATCGCTTGCAACGCGTCGCGTGCACCCGGGATCTGACGGGTCCAGACGCCACCTCGAGCGAACTCGGCGAGCAGCACCAGCGTGGCCTCGTCGAGACGGTCATGGGGGACGCCGCACACGCGTGCGTACGCGCGGTTGTACCGGTGCCAGATACTCGCGCCGTCACCGTGGTGGCCGACTGGCGCATGATCTCCCAGCGCGGCGATCCCGGCGTAGTGGGCACGGTCGAGATCGGCGGGATCGGCGACGATGTCGAGGCGGCTGAGCGCGCCGAGCATTCGGGCGTGGTCGGGCAGATGAAACACCCCACCCACGTCGAGGAGCACTGCTTCGACGTCGGCCACGGGGAACATCTTGGTCGCGCTCGTGCGCCCAGCCCATATCGCATCGGGTGCGGAGAAGGGCCGCTGGTACCGTGCTCAGTGATGGAGATGCAGCGGAGGCGGGGCCGGACGGCCGGGACGCCAGAGCGGACTCGACCCGAGTGATGGAATTTCGTCGGATCAACGCGCTGCCGCCGTACGTCTTCGCGACGATCGATGCGCTCAAGATGGAGTCGCGGCGCTCCGGCATCGATGTCGTCGACCTGGGATTCGGCAACCCCGACCTGCCGCCGTCCGACATCGCCATCGACAAGCTGTGCGAGGCGGTGCGGAACCCGCGGAACCACCGCTACTCCGCGAGCCGCGGGATCCCGAAGCTGCGGCTGGCCATCACCGACCTCTACCGGCGCAAGTTCGGTGTCGAGCTCGACCCCGACACCCAGGCGTGCACCACCATCGGGGCCAAGGAGGGCTTCTCCCATCTGATGTGGGTGCTCCTCGGACCTGGCGATGCGGCGATGGTGCCGAGCCCGTCGTACCCGATCCACATCTGGGGTCCGCTGTTCGCCGGCGCGGAGGTGCGCCACGTGCGCCTCGGTGGTGAGCACGACTTCTTCGAGAACCTGCTCGAGGCATGGGAGGACTCCTGGCCGCGTCCGAAGGTGATCGTGCTGTCGTTCCCGCACAACCCGACCACTGCCTGTGTCGACCTGGCGTTCATGGCGCGCATGGTCGACTTCGCCCGGGAGCACGAGGTGCTTCTGGTCCACGATTTTGCCTACGCCGACCTCGGGTTCGACGGGTACGACCCGCCGTCGATCCTGCAGGTCCCCGGAGCGGAGGAGGTCGCGGTCGAGCTGTACTCGCTCACGAAGTCGTTCTCGATGGCGGGATGGCGCATGGGGTTCCTGCTCGGCAACGCCGAGGTGGTTGCGGCCCTGGCGAGGCTCAAGAGCTACCTCGACTACGGCACGTTCCAGCCGGTGCAGATCGCGGCGACGGTCGCGATGAACGAGACACCCGACTTCCCGCTCGAGGTCAACGCCGTCTACCGGAGCCGACGCGACGCGCTCGTGGACGGCTTGGTGCGGGCGGGCTGGGAGGTCGAAGCACCCAGGGGCACGATGTTCGTCTGGGCACCGATCCCGCCGGCGTACGAGGAGCTCGGCAGCCTCGATTTCGCGAAGATTCTTGTGCGCGACGCGCAGGTGGCCGTCTCACCGGGGATGGGCTTCGGGCCCGGCGGCGAGGGGCACGTCCGTTTCGCGCTCGTCGAGAACGAGCAGCGGATCGGCCAGGCCACCCGCAACATCAGGCGAGCGCTGACCAAGCTCGGATAGCCCTCGTAACGTCTTGGCGGCGGTCGTAGTCTGACCTCCGATGCTCTACTGGGCGATCAAAGTCGCGTTGACGCCGGTGCTTCGGGTCACCTACCGGGTGCGGGTCGAGGGCCGTGAGCACCTCCCCAAGCGCGGTCCGGTGATCTTGGCTGCGAACCACCGCTCGTTCCTCGATTCGATCTTCCTGCCGCTCGTCATCGGGCGGCGGGTGACGTTCGTAGCCAAGGCCGAGTACTTCGACGACCGCAAGACCGCATGGTTCTTCCGTGGTATTGGACAGATTCCGATCCGACGCTCGGGCGGTCGCGCGAGCGAGGGCGCGCTGGACGCGGCGACCGGGGTGCTCGAAGACGGAGGCGTCTTCGGCATCTACCCCGAGGGGACGCGGACGCGGGACGGCTATACGCACCGCGGTCATACCGGCGTCGCGCGACTGGCGCGCCGCACGGGCGCACCGATCATTCCGGTCGGTCTCGTCGGCACGGACGAATGTCAGCCGACAGACAGGAAGCGGCCCCGTCTGTTCCGCAGCGTCGCGTTGCGCTTCGGAACGCCCATCGCGCCGGATCGTTACGCGGAGAGCGACGACGGGCTCGCGCTCCGCCAGATCACTGACGAGGTCATGTTCGAGATCGTCCAGCTCTGTGGCTGCTACGACTACCGAGACACGTACGCGACGAAGAAGGCCGAAGACCTACCGACCGAGCCGGCCCAGATGCCGACGCTGACGGCGACCGCCGCTTAGCGCGCCCAGCCGCGCGCCCGTTCCACCGCGCGCTTCCACTCAACGTGGCGGCGAGCGACCTCGTCGGCAGGCATCGCGGGCGTGTACGCCGCTTCCTCGGTCCAGGCCGATGCAGCATCGGCTGGTGAGTCCCACACGCCTTCGGCGATGCCGGCGAGATACGCGGCCCCGAGTGCGGTCGTCTCCTGTACCGCGGGGCGACGCACCGGTACGTCGAGCACGTCGGCCTGGAGCTGGCAGAGCAGGTCCATGACACTCGCGCCGCCGTCGGCGCGGAGCTCGGTGATCTCGCGGCCCGAGGCCGCGGTCATGGCGTCGACGACGTCACGCGTCTGCCATGCCATCGCTTCGACGACGGCGCGCGCCAGATGGGCACGACCGGTGCCGCGCGTGAGGCCGAGCACGGTGCCGCGCGCGTATGGGTCCCACCACGGCGAACCCAGCCCGGTGAACGCGGGCACCAGCACGACGCCACCGGTATCGGGGACGCTCTCGGCGAGCGGGCCGATCTCGGCGGCCTCGGTGATGATGCCCAGACCGTCGCGTAGCCACTGGACGGCTGCGCCGGTGACGAAGATCGCGCCCTCGAGCGCGTAGGTGATCGCGTCACCGAGCTGCCAGGCGACGGTCGTGAGCAGACCCTCGACCGGGTCGGGGTGCGCGTCTCCGAGGTTCATCAGCACGAACGAACCGGTCCCATAGGTGTTCTTCGTAATCCCCGGCTCGAAGCATGCTTGACCGAAGAGCGCGGCCTGTTGGTCTCCCGCGATGCCCGCCACGGGCACGCTGAGCCCCGCGGCGCAGTCGGGGCGCGTCGTGCCGAAGCGGCCGCTGCTCGGCATCACTACGGGGAGGCACGAGCGCGGGACGCCGAAGACGTCGAGGAGCTCGTCGGACCAGGCGAGGGTGTCGAGGTCGTAGAGGAGGGTGCGGCTTGCGTTCGACGGGTCGGTCGCGTGCACGCCACCCTCGGCGCCGCCGGTGAGACGCCAGAGGATCCAGGAGTCGACCGTGCCGAAGGCGAGGTCGGGGCCTGCGTCGACCTCTCCGGTCGTGAAGAGCCACTCGAGCTTCGTGCCCGAGAAGTACGGGTCGAGGACGAGTCCGGTCCGGGCTCGCACGAGGGGCTCGACGTCGCTGTCGCGCAGCTGGTCACACCGGATCGCGGTGCGACGGTCCTGCCAGACGATCGCGCGGTGGGGGAGCGCGCCGTTCGTCCGGTCCCACACGACGGTGGTCTCGCGCTGGTTGGTGATACCGATCGCCGCGACCGTCACGCCCTCGCGGTCGAGGCGCTCGGCAACGTCGCCGAGCGTCTCGACGGTCGCCGTCCAGATCTCGTCTGCGTCGTGCTCGACCCAGCCCGGGCGCGGGAAGTGCTGGGGGAACTCGCGGTACGCCCACGCCCTCCGAAGGCCCGTCTCGTCGATGGCGAGGGTCCGGACGCCGGTTGTGCCGGCGTCGATCGCCAGCACGACGGGCATCTAGCGGGAACCCCAAAATGTCTCGGCTGCGGCGCGCTCGGCCTCCTCGGGCGACGGCGCGGTCCGAGATCCCGCCATGGGGGGCCGGCCGGTCTCTGCGCCGATGCCCACGGTCACGGGCGCGTCGCCCGGCGACGTAACGCGAGCCGTGAGGGCACGGCCCATGGCGCGCTGGCTCGGTCGGAACTCGAGCACGAGCCGGGTGTCGTTCTCGCCGCGCAGGACGACCTGGAACAGCGTCGGTCGGCGGCGGGTGCGCTCCAAGGCGAAGAACTCGTAGCGCTTGCCCAGCACGAGGTCGGTCGGGCCGACTCGGCCGCGAGGTCCGCTGCCGCGCCGCTCGAACACGAGCAGGCGACGGTCGGTGAGCGCGACGAGGTACTGATGGCGGGTGAGGAACAGCAGTGCCACGCCGTCTCGCATGCGGGTGGCCCAGGCCATACCGACACGGACCACCTGCTCGTCCGCTGCGGACACAGACTCCGCCGCGTCGCGGGCGCGTCGTTTCGCTCTTCGCACGGTCGCGAGGATACCGGGTGCTCGGGAGCGTGGCGCGCCTGCGAAGATGGACCGATGCGGATCGGGATGCTCACCGGCGGGGGCGACTGCCCGGGGCTGAATGCCGTGATCCGTGCGGTCGTGCGCAAGGGCGAAGGCACCTACGGGCATCACATCGTCGGCTTCCGCCACGGGTGGCGGGGCGTCGTCGAGGACGAGACCGTCGACCTGACGATCGCAGCGACCCGCGGGATCTTGCGAATAGGCGGGACAATCCTGGGATCGTCGAGGACGAACCCGTTCAAGCGCGAGGGCGACCTCGCCGCGGCGCTGCGCACGCTCGAACAGGAGCGGATCGACGCCCTCGTGGCGATCGGCGGGGAGGACACGCTCGGCGTCGCCCACCAGCTCGCAGCCGAGGGCGTCCGCTGCATCGGTGTACCCAAGACGATCGACAACGACCTGTCGTGCACGGACGTCACGTTCGGGTTCAATACCGCCGTGCAGATCGCGAGCGATGCACTCGACCGTCTGCACACGACGGCGGAGAGCCACGACCGGGTGCTCGTGGTCGAGGTCATGGGTCGCCACGCCGGCTGGATTGCGCTCCACGCCGGCCTCGCGGGCGGGGCCGACGTGATCCTCGTGCCCGAGGTGGCTTTCGACATCGGCGAGGTGTGTGAACAACTGCGCCATCGCCATTCGCACGGCGCGGCCTCCTCGATCGTGGTCGCCGCCGAGGGCGCGCAGCCGCGGGAAGGCACCATGGCGACGCTCGAGGCCGACCTTGACGAATTCGGGCACGTGCGCCTCGGTGGCATCGCGAACCGGATCGCGCCAGAGATCGAGTCGCGCACGGGGTTCGAGGTGCGCACGGTTGTGCTCGGCCACCTGCTGCGGGGAGGCACGCCGACAGCGTTCGACCGCATCCTGGCGACGCGCTTCGGCCTGGCCGCAGTCGATGCCGCGCACGACGGCGACGGCGACGTGATGGTTGCACTCCAGGGCACCGACATCGTCCGGGTGCCGCTCGCCGACGCGGTCGGCGTGCTCAAGACGGTGCCGCGCGAGCGACTCGCGGAGGCCGAGGTGCTCTTCGGATGAGCGAGGAGACCGACAGCACACGGGCACTTGATGACCTCTTGGTGCTGCTCGAGCTCGAGCGCCTCGAGGTGAACCTGTTCCGGGGGCTCAGTCCCGACGAGGATCAGCAGCGCGTGTTCGGCGGGCAGGTCGCAGCGCAGGCGCTCGTCGCGGCGGGGCGCACCGTCGAGTCTGACCGACCGGTGCACTCACTGCACTCGTACTTCCTCCGGCCCGGAGACCCGAACGTGCCGATCATCTACGAGGTCGACCGCATTCGCGACGGGCGTTCGTTCACGACGCGGCGTGTGATCGCGATCCAGCACGGGCGCGTCATCTTCAACCTCGCGGCGTCGTTCCAGATCGTCGAGTCCGGCCCCGATCACGCGATGGAGATGCCCGAAGTCCCTGGTCCGGAGGCGCTGCCGACCTACCGCGAGCGTCTGCAGCCGTACTTGGGGCGCCTCGGCGCCGAGATGGTGGCGTGGCTCTCGCGCGAACGGCCGATCGACTCGCGGCCGGTGGAAGATCCCCACTGGCTGGAGCCGGGACCGCGTCCGCCGGAGCAGGACGTGTGGATCCGCACGAACGGCGCGCTTCCCGACGATCCGTTGCTTCACGCGTGCATCGTCGCGTACGCATCGGACCTGTCGCTGCTCGACACCGCGACGTTGCCGCACGCGATCGGTTACGACGGGCACTACCAGATGGCGAGCCTCGACCACGCGATGTGGTTCCACCGTCCGTTCCGTGCCGACGAGTGGTTGCTGTATCACCAGACGAGCCCGTCGGCGCACGGTGCACGGGGGCTGGCCCTCGGTCATGTGTTCACCCACGACGGCACACTTGCGATCACGGTGATGCAGGAAGGCCTCATCCGCCCCATGGCGAGCGAGGTAGAGCCGAGCAGAGCCTCATGACCCACCAGGTCCGGCGATACGTCGACCTGCGCTCAGACACGGTCACCACTCCGACGCCGGAGATGCGTCGGGCGATGGCCGACGCCGAGGTCGGCGACGACGGCTATGGCGAGGACCCCACCGTGAACCGGCTCGAGTCGCTGGCCGCGGCTCTGCTCGACGTCGACGCTGCGGTGCTGACGCCGTCGGGTCGCATGGCGAACCAGCTCGCGCTCCGCGTCCTCGGGCGTCCGGGGACGGAGGTGCTCTGCAGTTCTCGGTCGCACGTGTTCCGCTACGAACAGGCCTCCACCGCTGGGAACACCGGGGTGCAGCTCCATCCGCTCCCCGATGACGACGGCTGCCTCGCAGTCGCCGACATCGACGCGGCAGCGGCGGATCAGACCCACCACGTCGCACCGATCTCGGCGATCACCATCGAGAACACGCACATGCCTGCGAGCGGACGCCCGTGGACTCTGGAACAGACAGTTGAGGTCGCTGCTGCCGCATCGCGCCATGGGTTCGCGCTGCACGTCGACGGCGCCCGAATCTGGAACGCGGCAGTTGCGCTGGGGGTCACTCCGGCGGAGCTCGTGGCGCCGGCCGACACTGTGATGTTCTGCCTGTCGAAGGGACTGGCGGCACCGGTTGGGTCACTTCTCTGCGGCCCGGCCGACGTGATCATGGCGGCCCGTGAGGAACGAGGGCGCCTCGGCGGGGGGATGCGCCAAGCCGGCGTCATCGCCGCCGCCGGCATCGTCGCGCTCGAGACGATGGTCGAGCGCCTGACCGACGACCACGAGCGGGCCCTGATCCTCGCCGGCGCGATCGCCGCGCGCTTCCCAGGCAGCATCGACCCCGCCGCGGTGAAGACCAACATCGTGTGCGCGCGGCTCGATCGTTTCCCCCCGCGGATCGTCGAGCGCCTTGCCGACGAAGGCGTGCGCTGCGACACGATCGACGCGCGGACCGTACGATTCGTGACTCACAAGGACATCGATGACGCAGACCTCGGAAGCGTGGTCGCGGCCCTCGACGCGATCGCCGACTCGACCTGCCAGACCTGGGTGAAGGAGTGAACTCATGACGGCGGTCGTGGGGGAGTCCCCGGCGAGTGCGCTCGCGATCTACGCGCACCCCGACGACCCCGAGATCTCGGCCGGAGGGAGTCTGGCGCGCTGGGCCGCCGACGGTGCCGACGTGTGGGTCCTGATCACGACGCGCGGAGACAAGGGCATTCGTGATCCCGATGCCGACCTCGACGCGCTCGCACGTCGTCGGGTTGGAGAGACCGCGGCTGCAGTCGAGCGGCTCGGACTCACGGGGCACTTCCACCTCGAGTACGGCGATGGCGAGCTCGTCGATGACGCCGCCCTCCGGGCCCAGCTCGTCCGCTACGTGCGCGAGCTGGCACCCGAAGTCGTGCTCTGCCCCGACCCCACCGCAGTGTTCTTCGGTGACACGTACTTCAATCATCGCGATCACCGCGTGACGGGCTGGGCCACGCTCGACGCTGTTGCCCCGGCTGCAGGGAACCCGCACTACTTCCCCGAGCACCGCATGGAAGGCCTGGGTGTCCACCACGTCGACTCGGTGCTGTTGTCGGGGACGCTGGAGCCGAACTGCTGGGTCGACATCACCGAAACGCTCGAAGCCAAGATCGATGCACTGTTCTGTCACGAGAGCCAGCTCACGGACCCGAACTCCTCGATGGACGGGGACTGGTTCCGGGACTTCCTCCGTCAGAGCGCAGAGGAAGCAGGGCGTGCTGCGGGGGTGCGCTACGCCGAAGCGTTCCGGCGAATCAGCCTCGGTGGGTCTTGACCCGCCACTCGGCCATGGCGCGGAGCACGAGCACGGCGACGATGCCGACGCCGCCGGCCGCGATGGTCGATCCGATGACCGTGCCGAGAAGCTTCGCCCCCTCGCAGTCACCGGTGCAGCCGACATCCGCGAGGCCGTAGCCGATGACGCCGCCGAAGAGACCGGCGATGACCACGCTGGTGAACGCAAGGAGGTACGCGGTTCGCGTCGGCATCTGCGGTGGTGCCTCGCGCGACACCGTCTCCGGCGACAGGGGCGGTTCGTCGCCCGCTCGGGGGCGGGGTGTCGTCGGAGGCTCGTCGGGTTCGGGCACGCCTCGATCGTACGACGACAGGCGACCGGTAGGCTTGCTGAGGTGCGGGAATGGCTCGTGGCCGGCGCGCTCGTCGAGGCGTCCGCCGGAGTGCTGCTCGTCCGCAACCGCCGTCACGGCGGGGCGAGCGACTGGAGCACGCCCGGTGGGGTGATCGACGCCACCGACCCATCGCTCCTCGCGGGTCTCGCCCGGGAGGTCGAGGAAGAGACCGGCCTGCGCGTCACGAGCTGGGAAGGTCCGATCTACGAAGTGCACGCGGTCGCAGTCGACCTGGGGTGGTCGCTGCGGGTGGAGGTGCATCGGGCTCTGGAGTACGAAGGCGAGCTGCACGTCGAGGACCCCGACGGCATCGTGGTCGAGGCGGCGTTCCTCTCGCCGAGCGAGTGCACGCTGCGCCTCGCGCAGGGCGCGCCCTGGGTGCATGAGCCGCTGTCAGAGTGGTTGCGCAGCCCGTGGGGGCCGGATGCGGCGCGGGGGTTCCACTACGACGTGCGCGGTACGAAGCGTGAGGCCCTCGACGTCCGTCGCGCCGACTCGTGAGCGACGCGCCAGCCACCGAACCAGCCACCGAACCAGCCACCGAACCGCTGGAGCCGACGATCCTGCACGTCGATCTCGACGCGTTCTTCGCGTCGGTCGAGCAGCTCGCCGACCCGTCGTTGCGGGGTCGACCTGTCGTCGTCGGCGGGCTCGGGTCGCGTGGTGTCGTCGCCGCGGCCAGCTACGAGGCCCGGCGCTTCGGGGTGTACTCGGCCACGCCGATGGCTCGGGCCCGACGAGCGTGCCCCGACGCGGTGTTCCTGGCTCCGAGGTTCGACGTGTACGCGGCCGCGAGTGCCGAGGTGATGGCGATCCTCGAGTCGGTCACGCCCCTGGTCGAGCCGATCTCGATGGACGAAGCATTCCTCGACGTCAGCGGGGCCCGCCGCCTCTCGGGCAGCGGACCCGAGATCGCGTCCACGGTGCGGACGCGCGTCCGTGCCGAGACCGGTCTGACCGCGTCGGTCGGCGTCGCCACCACAAAGATTCTGGCCAAGATCGCGAGCGACGATGCCAAGCCCGACGGGCTGCGCGTCGTGACGGTGGGGAGCGAGCTCGAGTACCTCCACCCGCTCCCGGTCGGCCGCCTCTGGGGTGTCGGCCCCGCGACCCGAAAGCAGTTGGCCCGCTACGGCGTGCGCACGATCGGCGATCTCGCCGCTGTACCCGAGACGACGCTCGTGAGCGTGCTCGGAGTCGCGCACGGCCATCATCTCTACGAACTCGCATGGAACCGCGACGACCGACGTGTCGCGCCGGGGCGCCAGGTGAAGTCGGTCGGCCACGAAGAGACGTTTCCCACTGACGTCGTCGATCGGGCCGTGCTCGAGCACGAGATCCTGCGCCTGGCCGACAAGGTGGCCGAACGACTGCGACGCGGCGGTCGGACCGCACGCACCGTGCAGCTCAAGCTCCGCTATGCCGACTTCTCCACGATCACTCGGTCGCGGACGCTCGCCGAGCCCACGGATCTCGCGCGCGAGCTGGCTCGCACCGCCACCACGCTGCTCGGCGCAGTCGATCTCGGCGACGGCATTCGCCTCCTCGGGGTGTCGGCTCGACAGCTCGACGTGGCCGATGCCGTGCAGGGCGCACTGTCGTTCGGCGAAGCGGACGGCCCGGGCGCGCTCGACGATCGTGAAGAGCGGGGACGACTCGAGCGTTCGGTCGACGCGGTGCGCGCCCGCTTTGGCGCCGATGCCGTGGGCACCGCTCGCTTCGCTCCGCCACCGCCGCCCCCACCGCCACCGCCATCACCACCATCGCGGGCGCCCGACGAACCGTGACGCTCCGGATCGGATTCGTCGGGTGCGGCCACATCGCGTCGGTGCACTCGCTCGCGATCGGGGCGCTCGGCGGAGCAGGGATCGTCGACGCCCGCGTCGTCGCGGCGTACGACACCGACACGGAGCGTGCCAGGCGACTCGCGGGTTCCCACGACGCGATCACAACCGACGAGGTCGAGTCGCTGCTCGACGCGTGCGAAGTGGTCTGGGTGTGCACCTGGACGTCTGAACATCTCCCCGTCGTGCGGGCAGCCGTCGAACGCGGCCGATCGGTGTTCTGCGAGAAGCCCCTCGCGCCAAGCCTCGCCGAGTGCGAGGAGGTCGCGGCGCTGCTTCAGCAGGTGCCGCACCAGGTCGGGTTGGTGCTCCGCCACGCACCCGTGTTCCGCGCGCTCGCGGAAGCGGTGCACTCCGGTCGATTCGGTCGAGCGCTCGCCACCGTCTTTCGCGACGACCAATACTTCCCGAATCAGGGCATGTATCACTCGGACTGGCGCGCCGACCCATCGCTCGCCGGGGGCGGCACCCTCATCGAGCACTCGATCCACGACGTCGACGTCTTGAGATGGGTCCTCGGCGATCCGGCGCAGGTATCGGCGCGCGTCGCGAACCAGTTTGGTCACGCAGGGATCGACGATGTCGCCGCCCTCACATTCGCGTATCCGGACGCCTCGGTCGCGACGCTGATCAGCGTCTGGCACCAGGTCATGCGGCGCCCGTCGTCGCGCCGGGTCGAGGTGTTTTGCGAAGACGCGCTGCTCTGGACCGATGACGATCACCTTGGTCCGCTCCATGTGGAGACCACTGATGCGATCTCAGAGATCGAAGCGTCGCTTCCTGCGTGGGTGGGTGATCTCGAGCTCGCGCCCGAGATCACCGGGCTCGTTGCTCCCTACGCAGTGGCGGCCAAGGCGTTCCTCGACGCGCTGGCCACGGGTGCCTCGGGCGAGCCGGAGGCGGCCACGGCGCTCGCGGCCCACCGGCTGGTGGATGTTGCCTACCGGTCGGCCGCCGCAGGGGGTGCCCCGTTCCCGGCCCCCGCGCGTTGAGTCAGGGCCGGCGCTGCGCGACAATGGCCTGCACCCGGGTGGACGGTCCCGGGCAGAACGGGGATCACGAGCACGCCATGCCGCTTTCCGAGGACGAGCAGCGGATCCTGCGCGAGATCGAGGCAAATCTCTCGGTCACCGACCCCAAGCTGGTGCAGCAGGTGTCGGACACGACGCTGTACCGCCACGCGTCCCGGATGATCAAGTGGGCTGCGCTCGGCTTTGTGGCCGGCTTGGTGCTGTTGCTGAGCACCTTCACGAGTGTGCTGGCGCTCGGCGTGGTCGGGTTCCTGGTCATGCTGTTCTGCCTGCTCGTGATCGAGCGCAATGTCCGCAAGATGGGCCGGGCCGGGCTCGAGAGCCTCACCGGTTCGATGCCCGGCGGCGCGCTGAAGGGGATGTTCGGCGACGCCGGACAGCGCTGGCGCGAGCGTTTCCAGCGCGACGACGACACGCCTTGAGCGCTCGCCCGCACGAACGGGCGGCGGGCTTCACTCCTCCGCAAGCGGCGCGCCTCGCAGGATGTACGGCGGCGCAGCTCGAGTACTGGCAGCGATGTGGGCTCGTCGTCCCGGCGCCCGACGTCGAAGACCCGTACACCTTCCGCGACCTGGTGGCACTGCGCATGGTGAGATCGCTGCTCGAAGCCGGCCTCCCGCTGGTGCGGATCCGCCGTGCGGTCATTGAGCTCACCCGGGGTGGCGACGACATCACCGAGCTGCGACTCGTGACCGATGGCGAGCGGGTCTGGGCGTGCCGGGACGACGGGCAGATCCTCGATGCGCTCCGCCACGGCCAGCTCGCACTGTTCGTCGCGGTCGATCGCCTGGCCGCCGACCTCGAGACCGATGTGCGGGAGTTCACCCGAGAGCGCCAGTCGTTCATCGATGGGCTGCGCGGCCACCCCGAGCATCCTGCCGGTTCGGGCTGACGCCCGGGCTGGTCACCACCACTAGCGCCGGGGCTCACTCGCTTCCGGCGCTCGTCGCAACGTGCCTGGTGCGAGTCGTGCACGTATTCGCGCCCGCGTCGTCCCCGAAGCGTCGAGCGCGCGCCGCAGGGTATCGACCGCCGACCATGCCGATCGTGCCCTCTCGGGCGGTGGTGGCGAACCGGCGTATCGGGTCGCGGTGTAGGCGCGGGCCAGCACTTGGAGTGGGGGCCCGGTCTCGTCTCCCGCGACGGCGGGGATTCGATGCGCGAGCTCGAGAGGTGTCTCGGCGGACGACGACGCGACGCGGTGATCGGTCAGGGCGTCCATCGCCTCACGCCACGCCCCGGTGATCGCGTCCGCGGGATCGGCCTTGCCGCGGCGGCGCGAGCGGCGGCGCGCCTTGAGGACGAGCACCGCGACCAGCGGCGCGGCGACGAGCAGCACGACGAGCGCGGCGAGTACCAGGACCCACGGCACCGAAGTCCCGCTCGGGTCGTCCGCCGCGATGTTGACACCGCCACCGGGACTGGGCGCGGGGGTCGGCGACGGCTGGGGTGGCAGGCTCGGCGCCGGGGCGGTCACCGGCGGGCTCGTCGCGGGCTCGCCGACGCCGGGCGCGCTCGGGGTCGGCGGCGGCTCCTCGCCGGGGAGGTCACTCCCACCCGGGAGGTCGCTCGGTGGCGTCGGGTCGAACAGGTGCGTCCAGCCGACGCCGCTGAACCACACCTCGGGCCACGCATGCGCGTCGTGGTTGGTCACGGTGTAGCGCCCGCTCACCGCGTCTGCAGTGCCCCGCGTGAAGCCAACGGCGACGCGGGTCGGCAGACCGACGGCCCGCGCCATCAACGCATAGGTGCTGGCGAACTGCACGCAGAAGCCGCGGCGATCTTGGAGGAACTGCACGACCGCCGCCTCGTCGTCGCCGAGCGCGACGTTCGGGTCATACGTGAATGACCCGTCTCGGAAGAAGTTGCGCAGCGCCGCGGCGCGATCGACCGGGTTGTCGAGACCGGCTGTGACCTGTTGGGCGGTGGTTCGTACGATCTCGGGTAGGTCATCGGGGGTCCGGGTGAACTTCCGGAGCCGGCCCGGTACCGGTCCTGCGGCGTCCGTTCGTTGTGCTTTCGTGAGCGCGTCGGGTGGTGTGTCGGAGGTGACGCGATAATGGAGCCCCGACACGGACGGCTTGCCCGTGACGAGTGTCGACGAGCCGCGCACGACCAGCGTGTCGGGCTGGTCCACCCGGACGGGCTGGTAGGCCGCGGGCATCCATCGCTCGCCGAGTGGGCCGATGCGGTAGTCCTGTGCGATGGCATCCCGGGGGACGTTGCCGTCGACCCCTTCGCCGACGGCGTCGCCTGCTGCGGTGAGCGTCCACTGGCCACCACCGACCGACCGGTAGTCGTCGAGCGCGGTGATGCGCCAGTACGCCGGGCGGTCTGCTCCGACGGTGAACAGCTCCTGCGAGGTCCCCTGGCGCAGCTTGTCGCCGACATCGAGCAGGGGTGGCACCGATGTCCGGTAGGTGCGGTTGCCGGTGTCGTCCCCGAGCCCGGCCACGTGCAAGAGCGGCGTGTCGGCGTCGGGGAGCGCCGCGGCCCCGGCGACCCCGAGTCCGACGGCGAGCAGACCGACAACGACGCCGACGACGACGAGACCGGGGGCGTCGATCAGCCGGCGTCGACCGATGCGGGCCCGGTGATGGTCGAGGAGAACCTGGTGCTGCAGTGCGATGAAGACCACGACGGCCGCGCCGAACGCGGCGATCGTCACCAATTGACCGCCGTGGGTCCCGAGAGCCGTGCACCAGATGATGACGATGACTCCGGGCGCGATGGCCCCGAACGACGCGGACCGCCGGAACGCGAGCTGGTCGGAGATCGCGGCCGCGATCCACACGATCACCGCGGCGAGCAGGATCGCGCCGTCGGTGGCGCGTATCGGGACCGGTGCGGTGCGGACCAGCGCCCAACCGGCACGGGCCTGGTCGATGACGCCGCCGGGCGAGCCGGTGTCCGGGACGAGCAGCAGCACGTATACGCCGAGCGACGCTGTCGACGTGAGCGACTCGAACACCGGCCCGCGACGCAACGCGCGACACGCGAGCGCAACCCCGTGCGCGAGAAGTGCGGCGCCGACCACGGGTACGACGAAGCGATCCGATGCGAACACGCGGGCGAACGCGAGGGCGACGGTGGTGCTCACCGCGGCAAGTGCGATCGCAGCGGGGAGCTCGCGCGGGTCGAACCCGGGCCGATCGAGCGCGGCGGGTGCCGTCATCCTGCTCGCCGCCGCGAGCCGCGACGCGCGTGCGTCTGGTTCCAGGCGGCGGGAAAGGGCTTGGTCGTCGCGTCGACGAAGGTGAAACCGGGGACGCGCGCCAGGCGAATGCCGCTGCGGGTCGCGACGACTGTGACGACGGCGCGTGAGCCGAGCGGTGCGAGCGCGTCGAGGAGCGCTCGGTCGGGCGCTCCGGTGACTGCCACGAACGCGCCCAGGCCGAGACGGGTCGCGAGGCGTGCGCCGACTGCCGCGAGCATGTCGGAGTCCGAGACCTCGACCACCGCGAGGCGATCGAGCAGCAACTCGAGGGTTCCGGGTCCCGGACGACTGAGCACCTGGCCCCCGGCCGTGACGACCTCGAGCGGTGCGTGGTCTTGGCTGAGTCGCGTCGCGAGCGACGCGATGGCTTCGACCGCGATCTCGAACGACGCGTCGTCATGCACTGACATCCGGGTGTCGAGGAGCAGCACGACTCGGCCCGGCGCGGCAGCCTCGTCCTGGCGGACGACGAGCTCTCCGAGCCGGGCGCTGGAGCGCCAGTGGACCCGTCGGGGGTCGTCGCCGGGCTCGTAGTCGCGCAGCGCGAGGAACTCACCAGCCGGTTCGAACGCCGGGACCCGCGCTCCCTCGGCTCGGGGGTCCTGGTCACCGCCACCGGCTCGACGGGGTGCGAGGACGGGGTGGACGCGCGGCCGCACGATGATGTCGGTGACGTCGACGACCTCCCATGCTCTCCGGGCGAGCCCGAGTGGGTCGCTGACGATCGCGAGGAGTGGGCCGAGCTCGTGGCGACCTCGACGCACCGTCGGGACGCGGTAGGTCGCTTCGATCCGCTCGCCGGCACCCGAGGGCGACAGCACGAACCGGGCAGAGCGCGCACCGCCGTCAACCATCTCGGTGAGCGCGAGCAACGGCGTTCGCGCGGTGGTGGCACCTTCGAGCACAACGCGGCCCTCGGCTCCTACGTGCACGCGCGACGGACGGGCGTGGCGTCGGATGTCGAGCCCAGGGCGACCCCGCGTCACGTAGGCGAGCGCGAAGAGCAGGAGAAGACCCCCGCTGAGACCGAGCCCGGCCAGCGCGCCCGCACCGAGGACTCGGCTCCCGACGATCAGCGAGACCGACCCGCCGGCCAAGGTCCAGCCGCGTCGGGTCGGGACCGGGCGGCCGAGCGGGCGCGGCATGCTCAGCCGGTGGCGCCGGGCACCGGCACTGCCGCAGCGACTGCACGGATGATGTCCACCCCCGAGATGCCGCGCAGTGCGGCTTCGGGAGAGACGATGAGCCTGTGCTCGAGCACTGCGGGTGCAAGCAGCTTCACGTCGTCCGGAATCACGTAGTCGCGACCCGACACCGCGGCGAGCGCGCGTGCGGCGCGCTGCAGGGCGAGTGCGCCGCGAGGGCTCACCCCGAGCGTGAGGTCGGGGTGGCCACGGGTGCCCTCGACCAGGTCGAGGATGTAGTGCTGGAGTGCCGGCGCGACGTGCACTCCGGTGATGGCGTCCGCCGCTGCCGCGACGTCGGCTGCGGTCGCAACCGGTTCGAGCGACTCGGCGCGTACCTGACCGGCACCGTGGGTCTCGAGGATCGCAAGCTCCGCGTCGCGACTCGGATACCCCATCGGGAGACGCATCAGGAAGCGATCGAGCTGGGCCTCCGGGAGGGGATATGTGCCCTCCAGCTCGATCGGGTTCTGCGTCGCCATGACGAGGAACGGTCGCGGGAGCGCGTACGTCTTGGCGTCGACCGTGACCTGGCGCTCCTGCATGGCTTCGAGCAGCGCGGACTGCGTCTTTGGTGAAGCCCGGTTGATCTCATCGGCGAGCACGACGTGTGCGAACACGCCGCCGGGTCGGTACTCGAACTCGTTGGTGTTGCGGTTCCACACCGAGACGCCGACCACATCGGACGGGAGGAGGTCGGGCGTGAACTGGATCCGGTTCGCGGTCGCCGCGATCGATCGGGCGAGCGCCTTGGCGAGCGTGGTCTTGCCGACGCCGGGCACGTCCTCGATGAGGAGATGACCCTCGGCAAACAGGCACACGAGCGCGAGCCGGATCTGGTCGCGCTTGCCCTGGATGACACGCTCGACGTTGTGCAGCATCGCGTCGAACAGCGCAGCGACATCGACCTGACGGGCACCCGCCTGGCGCCCGGACGCCTGGTGTCCAGATGTCCTCTGCCCAGACGCGGGTTGCGCCACAGGTGCTCCTCTCGTTCCCTGACCGGGCGGATTTCCTGATCCGGTGTCCCGATCAGGCGCCCGATCGGCGTACCGACCGGCGCGGCGACGGTAGCAGCGAGGCGCGGCGCTACCGTGGCGCGATGCCCGGAGGCCGGTCCCGTCGCTCATGGGCCGGCGCAGTTGC
>JALHSW010000428.1 GCA_022865365.1 Acidimicrobiia bacterium
CGTCTCCTCGGCGAGGTCCTGTTCGTACATCATGCGGACGAGGTCTTCGAACGAGACGCGGCCCTTCCAGCCGAGCTTCGCGTTTGCCTTCTCGGCGTCGCCCATGAGCAGGTCGACCTCCGCCGGGCGCTCGAAGCGGGGATCCCGATTCACGTAGCGCTCCCAGTCGTCGATCTCGGCGCACCGGAACGCGACGCCGAGGAAGTCACGCACCGTGTGGGTCTCTCCGGTCGCGATCACGTAGTCGTCGGGCTCGTCCTGCTGGAGCATCAGGTACATCGCCTCGACGAAGTCGCCCGCGTAACCCCAGTCGCGCGCCGCATCGAGGTTTCCGAGCGTGATGGAGTCCTGGAGACCGAGCTTGATGCGCGCGATCCCGTTGGTGATCTTGCGGGTCACGAACTCGAGGCCGCGGCGCGGCCCCTCGTGGTTGAAGCAGATGCCCGATGACGCGTGGAGCTGGTAGGACTCCCGGTAGTTCACCGTCATGTGGTGGCCGAACACCTTGGCGACGCCGTAGGGCGAGCGGGGGTGGAACGGGGTGCTCTCGGTCTGCGGCGTCTCGCGGACCTTGCCGAACATCTCCGACGACGACGCCTGGTAGAAGCGGATCGGGTTGTTCTCCGCGCCACCGACGATCCGGATCGCCTCGAGCATCCGCAGCACGCCGAGGCCGGTGATGTCGGCCGTGAGCTCGGGCTGACGGAACGACAGGGCGACGAAGCTCATCGCACCGAGGTTGTAGACCTCGTCGGGCTGGACCTGCTCGACCGCGGCGATGAGGGACGACAGGTCACGCAGGTCGCCGTCGACGACCTCGAGGGAGGGGTTCTCTTCGAGCACGAGCTTTGCCTTGGGGTTGTTCTGGCCTCGGACGAGACCGAAGACCTGATAGCCCTTGCCGGTCAGGAACTCCGACATGTGACGACCGTCCTGGCCGGTGATACCGGTGACCAGTGCGCGTTTCATAGGCACCGACTCTACGGCGACTCGTCGCGGGCCATCGCAACGGCTTCGACGCCGTCCCAGCTCGGATCGAGCTGACGAAGGAAGTCGGCGCAGCGCCGTTCCTCGTCGGCTTCACCGATCGCCGCCGCGGTTCGACGGAGGCCACCGAGTGCCCGGAGGAACCCACGGTTCTCGGGATGCTCCCAGCGCACGTACCCCGACCCACGCCAGCCGTTCTGGCGGAGTCGGTCGAGCCCGCGGTGATAGCCGACCCGGAACGCGGCGTATGCCTCGACGTCGTCGCGCGCGAGCAATCCGAGCTGTGCCCACCCGTCGAGGAAGCGCGGCCAACGGGCGACGACGTCGGCGACGGCGTCGCGACGTTGTGCCGGCGGGCCCGTCAACGCCCCGCTGAGCGCGTCGAGGGACTCGGCCGGCTCGGCATCGAGAACGGTCTCCGGCGGACCTTGCGGTGTGAGGGTGACGGGGGAATCAGGCACGGGCCGCTGATCGTAGGCGCCGCCGCCGCCGGTACGATCGATCCAATGACGGCGACCAGTCCGACCACGACGCC
>JALHSW010000429.1 GCA_022865365.1 Acidimicrobiia bacterium
CACCGTCGAGCGGTCCCAACTTCTTGGTCTCGTCGGCGAGGCACGATCTCGCCAGAGTGGAACCCGGCCTCGTGACGGCCGCGAGCCGACTCCCGCCACAGCCGGGCCCGCGGGTGCTCGTGGTCGGCGACTCGGTAGCGGGAGCGATCGGCGAGTCGGCCGAGGACCGCCAGGCCACCCTGGGCGTCCAGGCCCGCTCGGCCACGGTGCCGGGCTGCCTGCTCGAGGAGGGTATCGGCGCGCGCGCCATCGTCCACGAGCAGATCAAGCCGCTCGATCCCGGCCGCTCGTGCGTGCCGACGTGGATCGACGGGGAGCAGCGCTTCGTACCCAACAACATCGTGATCATCTACGGGAGCGCCGCGGGGTTCCAAGAACTGGAGCTCGGGGGGACCTGGGCCGGACCGTGCGACCCTGTCTACCGAGAATGGTACGAGCCGCGATTCCGTGCCGTGGTGCGCCGGTTCACGCAAGCTGGCACCACGGTGAGCGTCGTGCGCCTGCCCCACCTCGTGAACGACTGGGCACCGCCGGATACGAACCAGCGCATCGATTGCGTGAACACCATGAACGAGCTCGTCGCCCGCACGACCAGCGGTGTCCGCATCCTCGACCTCGCCACGTTCGTCTGCCCGCAAGGGCAATGCCGCCAGGAGATCGACGGCGTCGACTACCGCGTCGACGGCATGCACTTCTCAACCGGCGCCGCGAAAGAGATCGCCCACTGGCTCACCGATCAGATCAGCACCGAGCCTCGGTCCGCGCTCACGTGACCGTAGGCTCGGCTGCGGGAACGACCTCGGTGTCGTCGTCACGCGCGCCCCCCGGCACGGTGAGCAGCACCGCCAGGCCGACGATGCAGACCAGGTAGCCGCCGAGCAGCAGCCACGGCGGCAACGGCGGGGACCAGTCCCACCTCGCGAAGAAGAGGAGGCTCCCGTCGCGCCCCACCGTGTAGCGACGTAGCTGCTGGGCGTAGGCGATGATCTGACCGATGGCGAACACCACCCCGAATGTGATCGCGAGTCGCCGTGCCGCAGTGCGGTCGAAGCGGGACGACCGTCGCAAGGCGTACGCCGCGACGATTGGGATACCGGCCGCGAACGGCAGGACGTAGCGGCCCTGCCACCCGAATCCAGCGTCTCGGGCGATGACGGCGTCGGCGATCGTCGGTCCGACGATCGCGATCGCTGCGGCCACGCCGACCACCAGTACGTCGCGGCGCCGCGCGAACGCGAACACCGCCATGATCAGCGTGCCGAGCCCGGCGGTCCACAGGAGGATCACCGGCATGGGTACGGGGTCGGCGAACCATCCGAACGTCCCGATCGACTCCCGATAGTTGGGCACCACCTGACCGATCGCCCCGCGGATGATCTCGCTCGTAGAGGCGGCAATGGCGAACCGGCGGTCCGCGAGGCCGAACGGGCTGACCGCGACGTCCCACGCGGTCTGTAGGAGCGTCAGGCCGAAGACCACGCCGGCCCAGAGCCGGACCGATCGCTCACGGACGATCTCGCGCAGCCGCGGCTTCGTGGTGAGGGCGAAGAGCGTGAGCGCGACGAGGAGCAGCCAGAACGGTGACGTCTCGCGCGAGAGGGTGAAGACCGACGCCGCGATCGCGAGTCGGGTCACCAGCCGACCGGAGATCGGACCGCCCTCGGTCGCAAGCCGCACCCCGGAGACCCAGACCGCGATGCCGGCAGCGATCTCAGGTCCATTCGGGTTGACGACGCCGCTCAGGTAGAGCGCCATGGGTGTGAGCGCCAGGAGCATCCCGGCGCCCGCGAGCTCGCTGTCGAGCGGTTCGAAGAGGCTGACCGTCGCCGATGCGAGCAGCGCCGCGCAGATGGCCGCGGTGATCGCCCGCATGAGGTCGAGCCCCAGGAGCGGATCGGCCCACGCGGTGAGTGCCGCAACGACCGCGTAGTAAGTGGGTGGGTGCCGGACCGCGTACGTCGGAGTGGCGACCTCCTTCGAGCTGCCCGCGAACGGCGCGCACGCCGGCGTGACGTTGGGAAGAAAGGCATAGCAGGAGGCCCGGAATCCCGAATCGCGGTAGATCGCGGGAACCTGCACGATGCGCTCGAAGGATTGCGGAGAATTCCCATGCTTCTCGCCGTGCAGGTCGCCGTGCAGGTCGCCGTGTTCGACGATCGCGATCGCGCGAACCACATGGGCCGGCTCGTCGCCCGCGCCGAACGGAGGTGTGGTGATCGCCCAGACCAGGCCCGTCCCGAAGAACAGTGCGAACGCGACGATGAAGAGTCGGCGCGGGCTCGACCGGACTGCCGCCGCGACGTGGGAGATCCGACTCACGAGTCCTTCGGATCCTCGGTGAGCCGATTGCACATGGGCGTCGGTGTCGCAAGCCGGCGGATCGTTCCGTCGAAGGTTCGCGTGCCGCGATCGGAGACATCCTGCTCACCGATCCGGGCGGGTGAGTCGGCGACGGGCGCGAAGGTGCTCATCAGCTGGTTGCCGGATCGACCTACGCCGACGTAACCCGCCGGGTCCATGCGGAGGGCGAAGTCGGCGGTCGAGTCACCGGGCAGCGCGCACGCGTCGCCGGTCCGCTGCCCGATCTCGGCCGCGTCCGGGGTCACGCCTTCGATGAGACTCTGATTCTCCCCGGTCCATTCGTACTCGAACCGCACCCTCCCGCCCTCGAGGTGACGCAGCCAGAGGATGCTCGAGCCCCGCGGATCGGTGGCCGAGCGCACCGGCTCGAGCGTCCCCGCAGGCGCGTCGGCGACCTCGAGGCGCAGACGGAAGCGTCCCGTGCGGGGCGTCTGCTCAACGGGATGCCAGAACCGCCCGTTGGACCAATACAGGCCGTCGCAGTCGCCGACCACGAGCAAGGTGTTGGGCGAAGCCGGTGCGGGCAGCGGGAGGTCACCTCGAAGGACCCGCGACGGCGCGCCGCCCGGGACGACGTCGTGGATGTCGAGCTGGGCGTCGATGAGGGCGGCTCGGGTGTCGTTCGTGACGAGCGGCCCGTACGCGCGCTGCTGGAGCAGAGTGAGCGAGCCGGTGACCCAACAGCTCCACACCCCGGCCAGCACGAGAGCTGTCATCGTCGCGACGCGCACACCGCGCGAACGGTCGGCGATCAGCCGCGCCACGTACCAAAAGCCGACGGCACCCCCCACCACGAACAGTGGGACGAAGTCGCCCTGGTAGCGCTCCTCGAGGAACGCGAGCACGAACATGCCTGCGCAGCCGACCGCCGCTCCGAGGAGCGGTACCCGGAGGGCCGCAGCGGTCGCGCCGCCGCCCTCTGGCCGCGGCGCGCGAATCACGGCCACCACCCCCACGATGGTGAGCAGGAACAACAACGTCGACGTGACCGGAACACTCGACGAGAAGTTGACAGCCTCGAACGTCACTCCTCCGATGATGCGAGGGGGCGGAGCGAACGACACCCACGGGAACAGGCGGTCGAAGCTGATCGCGTCCGGGCGGAAGTAGTCGAGCAGCAATGTCGGCGCGTACTTGAACCCGAAGAGCGTCCCGCCATTCGCCGCGAGAGCAGCTTGCCGACTGGCTCGTGCGGCGAGCTGGTCTTGCAGCTCGTAGGGCGGGGTGCCGAGGAGCGTGCCGAACTTCACCCAGTTGACGTACGAGTACAGGGCGACCGGCGCGCCCGTTGCCACGACGAGCGGCCAGAAGGAACGGTTGGCCTGGTCGGTCCCGAGGCCGAGCACGCGCAGCCACCAGGACACCGCCACGTGGGTGCCGGGTTCGCCTGGTTCCTCGTTCGGGTCGGACACTACCGACGTGGCCCGCGCCGCCGATCGCCGCAGCCACGCGCCGCGAGCTGCGGTCGCGAGACGTGCGAGGAGGACGACACCGAGCGCAACTACCGGACCGAGTCCCACCGACCCACGTGAGAGGTACGCGAACGCTGCCGTGATCGACGCGAGCGCGAGGGTGCGCGTGCGCGGGGAGACCAGATACGCCGTCAGGTACGAATACGACGCGACTGACCACGCGATTCCCCACAGGATCGCCTCGTGGTACACCCAGCTCTCGCTCGCAAGGAAGAGCGCGGTGGAGCCGCACCCCGCCACGAACACGAACGCCCCGGCACCCACGAGCTCCGGACGCGTTGGGCGGCCGTCGCCGCGCAGCAGTACTCGCGCCTGCCACGAGAGTCGTGACGCATACGTGAGCATGACCACGAACGCGAGCAGCATGGAAACCCGGCTGAGCTTGCCGTCGAGTTCGCGCGTGAACGCGACGAACGGAAGCCGCAGCAGCGCCGGCCAGGGTCCGAAGTACGTGTAGAAGCGACCGTCGACGTTGAAGCGCTCGAAGAAGTACGAGCCGGGGCCGGCATCCCAATGGCCGTGCAGCCAGCTGCGGGCCTGGACTTCGTAGAAGTTGGCCAGCAGCACGCGGCCGAACGGATCGATCCTGCCTTCGAAGGCGAAGTAGGCAAAGATCGCGGTCGCGACGAGCGCACCGAGCGCACACGCCGCGAAGAACCGCGACCGCGGCGTCTCGAGGCGTCGTTTGAGCACGCTCATGTCGGGCAGCCTGCCATGCTACGGCGCCTCATCCCCGGAGCAGCTCGTTGCACAGCGGCGCACGGGTGGGCACGCGCTCGAGGGGTCCAGGGAACCTGCGCTCGACGGTGGGGACGTGCGGGTTGCGTCCGATGAGGAAGTCGTCGCCACGGTAGGCGTACAGGGTGTCGAGCACCCCGACGTCGTCGAGCATCACCGTGAGGGACCCGGTGTGTGAGTCCGCGGCGATGTCGATCGTGTACGGGCGGTCGGGCTCGACCGGGAACGGGACGTAGCGACCCCTGAACGCCGGGTCGGCGGCGTCGTACTCGAAGAGGATCTCGTCGTCGGGCGCGTACTCCGCGAAGAGGATGTTCGGCTTCTCGGCGGTCCCCGTCGTGAACAGCGGGACGCGGGTGCCGACTGGACGGCTCGGGAACGCGGCATGCAGCCGGAAATGGCCCGCGGCCGCGGTGCGCTCCACGGCGTTCCATGGCGTGGTCTTGACTCCGTTCAGCTCCATCCCGTCGGAGATGTAGAGGCCGTCGCAGTCGCCGACGACGAAGAGACGCCCTGGCCGTCCGATCCCGTTCGGGAGCTCCGAGCCGCGTTCGACCGAGAGCCCGTCGCTTCCGAGCGCACCGGCCACGTCCTGCTGGAAGCCGGCGAAGCCCGCGACGACGTCGGGATCGAGGTTGTAGCTCCACTGGCGCTGGTAGCGGAGCGCAAGGCCGAGGTTGACCCACGTCATGAAGATCACGGCGGCGACGAGACCGACGATGGCG
>JALHSW010000430.1 GCA_022865365.1 Acidimicrobiia bacterium
GGGCGCATCGAGTGTCGACGGGCAACTTCCGGCGGCGACCTGGATCGCGAGGCGGGTCTTGCCGCCGCCGTAGAAGTCCTCGTCGCTCCCCTGGACGGTGTCATCGCTCGTGCTTAGGCTCTTGCTCGGAGCCTCAGCGGCTCTCGCGAGCGACGGAGGGGGTTGGTGATGCGAGTCTTCTATACGACCACGAGCAAGGTGAGGGACGGTCAGATGGAGGGCGCCATCGCTGTCGCCGGCGAAGCGGCCAAACTCGTGAGCCGCAACGGTGGGGACGTGCGCTTCTTCCTGGCCGGTGCCGGCGAGGAGGTCAACTCGATGGTCTTCTCCGTCGAGTACGAGAGCCCCGAGGCGTTGGGGCGGGCGTTCGATGCGTTGGGCGATGACGCCGACTTGCAGGCATTCATGACGCGGGTGAACGGGCCCAAGTCGCCGACCGTGATCACCGCACAGAGCATGGGCATGGAGTTGCCGATCGGGCGTACCCCGAAGCCGGGAAAGGGCAGCGTCCTCGAGGCCCACACGGGCCGGGTCAACCCCGGCCGCATCGAAGAGGTCATCTCGCAATCGGCAGAGGTCTGCGAGTTCGTCGAGGCCAACGGGGCGGTCAACGCCCGACTGCTCCAGCTGACCTACGCCGGGCTGGCGAGCGGGATGACGGTCCTCACGTGGGAGCTGGAGAACATGCAGGCCCATGCTCGTGCGGCGGCGGCATGGTTCTCCGAAGCCGGTTTGGCGCTGCAGGCGAAGATGATGACCGCTGACCCGGCGAACGTGCCGGTCTCGAGCGCGCTCTACAACGAGATCCCGCTCTAGACCGATCGCCCACCAAAGGTGCCGGTACAGGGCGCGTATTTCGGCGACCGATCTCATCGCGGGAGTCGTTGACCGCCAACGTCACCCCGTGGCGGACTCGGAACTCGGGACACCCCTTTTGACCTGCGGTTTCGTCGGTGGGCGATGCGGGTTTCGAACCCACGAGCTCTGCCGCGTGAAGGCGAAGCACCCGACTCGCTGACCTGGGCATAAGGTGATCGGGAGAGCGCCAGGTCGGCCCTCTGGAGAGGGCGGTCGTGCGAAGTGCAGCCGGAGGCCTGATGGTCGCGCTCGCCGTCGGGGTGTTCGCGACGCCCGCGTTGGCCAAGCCGAAGCCCAACGAGGCCTGCCGCACCGTGGCGAGCATCACCGAGAGTGCGCTGTTCTCGCTCAACGATCCCGGACCGGCGGCCGACTACACCCGCGCGGCGCAGCTGTTCCGCAAGATGACCGGCCAGAAGGCGGCGATCCTGACGGAAGCGCACAAGATCGGGCGGCGCATGGCCAAGGCCACGACGCTGCTCGGCAAGAACACCGCGCTCTTCCGGGCCGACAACTTCTGCAAGTACTGAGACAGAGAGCCAAAGCCCCGAAACGAGGCGAGTTCTCTGCGCCTCGCCCTTCCCGACGACCTGATCAACGAGTGCGACGCTCGTGGCGACATGTCGAGCGCGCGGGAGGCATCATGAAGACCAACCGCAGGGTCGCCGTCGTCATCGTCGCCGCGAGCGTCGCCCTCGGGATCGCGTTCGCATCGCCCGCGTGGGCCAGGTCGGACAAGCAGGTCGCGCGCGCGTCGACGCTCCGGATCAGCGACTTCCCCGCCGGCTGGACGACGTCCCCGGCCACGGAAGGGTCTCCGTCAAAGCTGCCGGCGTGTCGCGCCACCGTGGCGGCCGCGAAGAAGGCCAAGCCGTATCGGGCCACCGCGCCCGACTTCGGGTTGAGCAGTGGCGGCACCCCGACCTCCCGGGTCGCCAACATGGTCTACGTCTTCCCCTCGGTCAAGCAGGCCAAGGCTTACCTCGCGGCGTTCAAGCTCCCCTCCGCCGAGGAGTGCCTACAGGCGCGGCTGGACAAGTCGATGGAGGGTTCGTCCGTGCAGGCGACCGTCGAGACCCTCGACGTCTCCGGTTCCGCCGCCGATGACGAGCTCGGCCTCACGGCGACGGTCCCGAGCAGCGTCGACACGGTGTACTTCGAGGCGGTCGCGTTCCGCGTCGGCCGCGGCGTCACCACCTTGACCACGCAGAACGTCGGTGCGCGGTTCCCGGACACGGCATCGCTGGCGACGACCGCCATCGCGCGCCTGAAGACGAACCTCGCGACGGGATAGCGCGCCGCCGTCAACCACTGCGCGCTGCTTCGGGACGTCGGTCTCGGCGATCGTACGAAACGCGCTCGCCCGCTCGCTGGAGCGAACCCGCACCCGGTCGAGCTCACAACCGGTTCGGATGGGATTCGCTCCGCGCGCCCGGCATCGGTATTGACCGGAGTTCGATTACGGCGGGAGGATCGACCTGCCCGATCGCCCTGCTGCTAGGGCACGCGGAGGGCACGACCCGCTGGGCAATTCCGTGATGTGCTCGTGGGCGACGGCATCTTCGTGAACGTCGAGTATCCCGGAGTCGGGACCCCCGATGGCGAGGAGTTCTCGCCGGTAGACCGTCGAGCGGTCATCGAACTCGCGACGATCGCAGTCGGGAACATCTGAGCAACA
>JALHSW010000431.1 GCA_022865365.1 Acidimicrobiia bacterium
GCACGTTCACACCATGGCTGCGAGCACTTCGTCGAACACGTCGACGGTCGTGTCCGGGTGCAGGAACACCGCTCGTCCTACGGTCTCGCCGCGCCACTTCGTCGGGAGCACGAACGCGACCTGGTCGCGGAGCAGCCGCCGTGACCACGTCGCGTAGTCGTCGTCGTTCCAACCGGGCCGGCGGAACAGGACGACCGACAGCTCGGGCTCCCGGACGAGCGCGACGTGTGGGGCGTTCCGCGCGCGGTCGGCCGCGGCCCGGGCCGTCTCGAGGACCGCCTCGATGGCGTCGGCGTACGCGTCGGTGCCATGGACCGCGAGTGAGTACCACAAGGGAAGGCCGCGGGCGCGTCGACTCAAGTGGTACGCGTAGTCGGCGGGGTTCCATGCGTCGTCCCCCTCGGCCGGGTCGCGCATCGGGTCGAGGTACGAAGCCTGCTGCGCATGCGCGGCGCGCGCGAGCGCGGGTTCTCGATAGAGCAGCGCGCACGAGTCGAACGGTGCGAAGAGCCACTTGTGCGGATCGATGATGAGCGAGTCGGCGCCCTCGATACCGGCGAAGCGACGGCGTGCGCTCGGCGCGCACAGTGCAGCGCCGCCGTAGGCCGCGTCGACGTGAAACCAGATTCCGTGCGCCCGGGCAACGGATCCGATGCCAGCCAGGTCGTCGACGATCCCCGCGTTCGTCGTTCCCCCCGTCGCGGCGATCGCGCAGATCGACGTGGGATCGGGGTCGTTGGTGAGGACCGCTTCGAGGGCGTCGCCGGTGAACCGGTCGTCCGCGCCCGAGGGAACGACGAGGGGGTCGCAGTCGAGGATGCGCAGCGTGCTCACGATCGAGGAATGGGCCTCCTCGCCCACGGCAACCCGCCACCGGGCGGGCCGGTCGGCTCGTCGGGCGGCGGCCGACTCCCGGGCCGCGAAGAGGGCAGAGAGGTTCCCCGCCGATCCTCCGGAGACGAAGCACCCACCAGCTTCGGCCGGCAACCCGGCGAGCGCCGCGAGGTACGCGAGCACCTCGTTCTCGGCGTACACCGCGCCGGAAGCCTCGAGCCACGATGTCGCGCAGATCGATGACGCGGCGACGACCGTGTCGAACACCAGCGACGCCTTGGTGGGCGCGGCTGGGATGAAGGCCAGGTAGCGCGGGCTGTCGGTCGACAAGCACGCCGGAGCGAGCACGTCGACAAACACGCGCAGGACGTCTTCGGGTGGGCGGCCGGCCCGGGTGATCGTGTCGCCCGCGCGCGCGTGGAGGTCGGCGAACGGCACGGGGTGGTCGAGTGGCGCCGGGTCGAGGCGGAGGCGTTCGAGCGCGTAGTCGAGGCACGCCTGGGCCGCCCGTTCGGCGGTCTCATCGAAGTGATGCACGGCGCCGACCGTAGCGACTCGCGGGGGTGCGCGTACCTGGTGGTTGAACCCGGACCCGGCTACACGGGAGCGACGGCAGGGCCGGGCGCGTGCGTGCGCACGAGATCGAGCACGGCGTCGCCGTAGCGCTCGACCTTCACCGGGCCGATGCCGGCCACCTCGAGCAACGCGGGCCGAGTCGTGGGCTGCGCTGCGGCGACGGTTCGCAAGGTGGAGTCGTGGAAGATCACGTATGCCGGAACACTCGACGCTCGAGCGAGGTTGCGGCGCCATTCCACGAGCGCTTCGAGCAGCACCGGATCTGGCTCTGGCCCCGCGTCTGTCGACGCGTCCCGGCCATGCTCGCCGTGGGCGATGCGGTCGCGTGCGTCGCCGAGCTCGGACCGGGCGCGACTCTGGCCGCGTCGCCGCACAGCCCCGGTGCCGGTGGCTCGCGAGGCCGAGGACGTGGGGGAGCACGCGGCTTCGATCGGCGCGAGCCACGGGCTCGGTGCGCGCCCGACGACCCGGGTTCCGAGCGCCCGTCGACGTGACCACGAGAGATGGAGCCCCTCCTCGGCGCGCGTGAGCGCGACGTAGAGGAGCCGGCGCTCCTCGGCTCGCTCGGCGGGCGTGTCGGCGTGAGAGATCGGGACCAGGCCTCGCTCGAGCCCGGTCACGAACACCGTGTGGAACTCCAATCCCTTGGACCGATGAAAAGTGAGCAGCTCGACCGCGTTGTTCCCCACGGCCGGGACGTCGCCACGCAGCGCCGTGGCCACCCAGGCGACGAACCCGTCGATCGATCCGGTGCCGCCCTCGGCCGCCAGGTACTCGCGGCCGAGGCGGGCGACCGCGGTGGCGTGCTCCCGGTGAGCCTCGTCGGCCCCGTCGTGGCGGTCGCCACCTTGGTCGAGGGCACCGGCATCGGGATCGCCTGCACCAGGATCGCCTGCGAGGTCGCCCAGATGATCTGCGAACGTCGCGCCCGGTGCCGACGCTGCGGCGGCGCGCAGCTGATCGAACGCAGCGCGGACCTCGGGACGGTCGAGGAAGCGTGCATCGCCGCGCACGCGGGTCGGGATCCCGGCCGCTCCGAGCGCGGCCTCGAAGGCGGCCGACTGTGCGTTGGTGCGGTACAGCACGGCGAACGCCGACCAGCCCAGCGTCGGCGTGCACAGCTCGCGCAGGCGGGCCGCGACGCCCTGCGCTTCGGCTGTGTCGTCGTCGTACGCGGTGATGGTGGGCGCGGGCCCGGTCGCGCGTGTGGCGGTGCGCACGGGCCGGGGCCGTCCGGCGTCGGCGAGCAGCGCCTCGGCCGCGCCGACGACCTGGGGCGTGGAGCGGTAGTTGCGGTCGAGCCGCACGACTCGCGCGCCGCGGAAGACATCGGTGAATCCGGTGAGGGCACCGGGGTCGGCGCCGGTGAAGGCGAAGATCGCCTGATCGGGGTCCCCGACCACGGTCAGGTCGCTGCGTTGGCCGAGCCAGCCGCGGATCAGCCGGAGCTGCGCCGGGCTGACGTCCTGGAACTCGTCGACGAACAGGTGTCGGAACCGCCACCGTTGCGCCGACGCGAACTCGTCGTCGGTCTCGAGTGCGTCGCCGCACCACCAGAGCAGGTCGTCGAAGTCGACGACGCGCTTCTTGCGTTTCGTCGCTTCGTAGCGCGCGTAGAGCTCGGCGATCTCGGCGGAAGGACGTGACGGCTCTCGCTCCGCTTGCGCGGCGGCGGGCACGTACGCCTCCGGGGTGACGAGGCGGGCCTTGGCCCATTCGATCTCGCTGGCAAGGTCGGCCGCGGCCACCAGCGCCGCCGGCCCCCGGCCGCCGACGAGCGGGAGCAGGAGGCGAACCTTGCGTTCGAGGAGCGCCGGCATCGGGCGATCGCGGTCGGCGGCGCGTCGGCGGAGCTGCGCGAGGGCGACGGCATGGAGCGTCCCCGCGGTGACGCCGGGTCCACCGTCACGGCCCACGCCGAGCGAGCCCAGGCGAGTGGTGAGCTCGCCTGCGGCCTTGCGGGTGAACGTGACAGCCAGCACCTTGGTGGCGTCGGCCTTCCCGGTGGCCACCCGCCAGGCGATCCGCCGGGTGAGCACCCTGGTCTTGCCCGCGCCCGGCCCCGCGAGGATGGCGAGCGGCATCTGCTCACCCGTGACCGCCACCCGCTGGGTTTCGTCGAGCCCCTCGAGCAGCGCCGACCCGTCTTCGTCGACCATCCACGGACCGTACCGACGGGGTACGACATCTACGCGGATCCCCCACAGGCGGCCCGGGCACCGGCGCCCGTCAAAGGCGAGAAGAGGGTGGGCCCCGAGTAGCCGTCACGCCGAGGCGTCTCGGACTTCTCGGGGCCCGTTCTCTTCGTCTCGCGCCTCCCGCACCGGCTGCCGCGCCCTCGCAGGCACGACCGCCGCCGCATCCGCGGTCCGGGTGAGAAGCCCCGGGCCTCGTCGGCCGCGATCCCGGTGACCGGAGCCCCGAGGGGTTCGCCCACCAGCCGGTGCTGCTCCGGCCCCGTCGTCCGAAGGCGCCTCGTCGGGTCCTTCCCTTGCAGGAAGAGCACGAGCGTGTCGCTCTCGGTCCCGTTGCCGTCCCATCACCAGCACTTTCGAATCTACTGCGCTCCCCTCCGCGGTCAAGCAGATTTTTCGCAACGCGTTACGGTCACCCGGTGGAGGTGTCACGAGATCGTTTCGAGCAGCTGGTCGCGGACGCGCTCGACGAGATCCCGCCCGCGCTGGCGTCCGAGATGGAGAACGTCGCGGTCGTCGTGGAGGAGTGGCCGACAGGCGCGCAGCTCGCGGGGCGCGACGGCACCCTCCTTGGGCTCTATGAGGGCATCCCGCTCACCAAGCGCGACCCGATCGGTTACGGCGGTGTGCTTCCGGACCGCATCACCATCTTCCAGGGGACGATCAGCGTGCGAGCAGGAAACGAGGCCGAGCTCGCGGCTCAGGTGCGGGTGACCGTGCTGCACGAGGTCGGCCACCACTTCGGCATGAGCGACAAGCGCTTGCACGAGCTCGGCTGGGCCTGACCCGCTCTCCACACTGTGTCCTTCGCGGGTTGAGGGAATAGAGTCCTCGCCATGCCGTACCCCAAGAACCTCATCAACGAGGGCGAGAACGTCGCCCTCGACCTTCGCCCGCACTGGTGGTACTTCTCCAAGCACATCCTCACGGGCATACCACTGTTGATTGTGATCATCATCTCCTTTCGGATCGACGACGACACGCTGCAGAGCGTCGCCGGCGCGACCGTCGGGATCCTCGCGATCGCGTGGGCGATCTGGCTGCTCCTGAAGTTCATCTCGTGGACGCGCACGTACTTCGTCGTCACCGACCAGCGCGTCGTCTACCGGACCGGTGTGGTCTCCCGCCACGGCGTGGAGATGCCGCTCGAGCGGATCAACAACCTGAACTTCCACCAGGGGATCTGGGAGCGGATGATCGGGGCGGGCGATCTCGAGATCCAGTCGGCCGGCGAGGAGGGCACGACGCTGTTCGAGAACGTGCGCCACCCCGACGGAGTGCAGCAGGAGATCTACCGCCAGATGGAGGGCGACGCCAAGCGCGACGCCGGCCGTGGCGCGCAGGAGATCGGCAAGGCGGTCGCCGACGCGGTCAAGGCCCAGGGCGGCGGTGGCAGCCAGACCGTCCCCGAGCAGATCGAGGCCCTTGCGAAGCTGCGCGACCAGGGTCACATCACCGCAGCGGAGTTCGAGAAGAAGAAGGCCGACCTGCTGGAGAAGATGTAGCGGCTCGAGAAGATGTAGCGGGGCGACCGATCCACCCCACGCGGATGCGAGTGGTCTCGCTGGTTCCCTCGGCGACCGAGACGCTCCTCGCTCTCGGCGTCACTCCGGTCGCGTGCACGCGCTTCTGTGAGCAACCGGGAATCCCGACGGTCGGGGGGACCAAGAACCCCGATCTCGAGGCGATCGTGGGCCTCGCACCCGATCTCGTCGTCGTGAACGACGAGGAGAACCGTCGCGAGGACGCCGACGCACTCGTCGCGGCCGGCCTCGAGCTGCACTCGATGTCGCCCCGGTCCGTCGCCGACGTGTGGCCCGCGGTCGCCGCGCTCGCCGCTGCGGCCGGTGCGGCCGCCCACGCCGAACCCGAGCCCGCCGACGCCGAGCCCGCCGACGCCGAGCCCATGGTGCGTCGCCGCTGCGTCGTGTTCGTGTGGCGTCGCCCGTGGATGGCGTTGGCCGCCGACACGTACGCGGCGTCACTCCTGGCGCTACTGGGTTGCGATCAGGTGCCGTTCGGCTCGGATGGCGACCGGTATCCCGAGGTCGACCTCGGCGTCGTCGCGGCCGCGGCGCCCGAGCTGATCCTGCTCCCCGACGAGCCGTACGCGTTCACCGAGCGCCACCGAGTCGAGGTCGCCGCCGCGGTCCCGGCTGCCGACGTGTCGCTCGTCGACGGACGGGATCTCTTCTGGTGGGGCGTCCGCACGCCCGCCGCGCTCGAGCGACTGCGCGCCATGCTGGCCTGAGCGTCAGGCACCCTCGATCAGGCGCTCACCACGACGCGCACGGCCTGCGGAGGCACGGTGACGGTCGGTCCGTCGATGCGCGCGCCGGTCCACAGCTCGGTCGCTCGGCTCCGGTCGTCGGCGAGCTCGGGCGGGAGTGGGTACGTGGCGGGCTCGTTGCCCCAGTTGAAGCACGCGAGGACGTGTCGTCCGTTGCGCTCGGTCGCCCAACGGCTCGGGACCCCCGCGCCGATCGAGAATGCGTGCTCGGCGACGCCGGGTGCATCGATGGCGGAGAACATATCGAGCGGGCGGAAGGTGATCGGGCCGTCGCCCGCCTCGGCGAGCAGCGCGAGGAGCCCGGCGTGCTCCAGCACCGCTCGCTCGTCGGCGCCGAGCGCGCCGAGGTCGTCGGCCAGGAGGAACGGGCCCCCGGCCACGAGCGCCAGCGTGGCCATCACCCGGGCGACCTCGATCGGGTAGCCGGCCGGGTCGTCTCCCCCGGAGCCCCACGCCATCACGACCTCGGGGTCGGACTCGTACCAGCGCCCGTGGTGCGCCCACCGGGCCGCGACGTTGCGGGCCTGCACGCGCACCCCCCGCATACCGGTCCAGTCGACGTCGGTCGGGTGGCCGAGGTCCTGGAACACCCGCGGCATCGCGACGTCGTGGCCGACCCGGTTGCCGTGGCAGAGCCCGACCGCCGGAAGGACCGGCATCCCGCACCCGAGCACGTACACGTCGTCACCGAGGCCGTCGGCGAGGGCGGCCATCCCGCGTCGCAGCGCCTCGATGCCGGTCACGCCGTCGTCGTGGCGACCCGCTTCGACCGCGCCGAGGTAGCAGAAGTCGACCTTCACCATCTCGAAGCCCCAGGCCCGGATCTGCACACCGAGATCGCGGATCCATGCGACCGCGTCGGGGTGCGACGCGTCGAGGGCCCACGTGCCGTGACGCTCCTCGCGCCACGGTGCGCCGTCGGACCCGCGCAGGCACCACTCCGGATGGTCGGTCGCAACGCCCGGCGCCCCCGGCTGTACGCGGAACGGGGCGATCCACAGGCCGGGGCGGCACCCCAGCGCGCGCAGTTCGGCGACGAGCGTGCCGAGGTCGTCGGGGAAGCGGTCGTTGGGCCACCACGCGCCGTACGTGACCTGCCATCCGTCGTCGATCTGCACGAGGTCGAAGTCGGGTTGGTCGCGGTAGCGGGCTCGGAGTATGCGCGCGTTCGCGAGCACGTCGTCGGCCGAGACGAGCAGCCCGTAGTGGTACCAGCTCTCCCAGCCCCGCATCGGCGGACCCGACCATCTGCGCGCGATCATCGCCGTACCCGCGAGCTCGGCGAGCTCTTCGGCGAGGAGCAGCGCGTCGGGCCCGGCGGCGATCGCGATCGGCTCGGCGGCGAAGGTGTCACCGGACGCCACAGCGAGGTCGAGCGGCCGCGGTCGGCCGACGAGGTAGCCCCACGTCCCGTCGACCTTGTCGAGCGGTGGCGTCGCGCCCGCGTCGACGCGGAGGAGTGGCGCCTCCCAGGTGATGCTCGTGCACAGCCGACTCGCGCCGAGCGCCTGCACCGCGATCGCTCGCCCGTCGTCGGCGACGAGCACCGTGTTCCAGAACGACGTGCCGGGCTCCGAGCCCCGGACGCCCGAGTAGGCCCAGGAGTCGTAACCGTCGACGAGACGCCGCGCGACCGGGAGGTCGGTGGGGCCGTGGAGGGGAGTGATGGATCCGAGCGCCTCCGGTGTTCCCGGAGCGAAGCCGGCCTCGATGACGATCGCCGTGCCAACGAGTGGGACGTGGACCGAGAAGGACGGCCCGCCGACCGACCGCCATCGCGCCCGGGCCCCGGGGCGCCCGAAGCCCTCGGCCGCCGCGACCTGCCAGGTGCCTGAAGCCCCGTCAGAGCTGCGCGTACCGGTCGCCGCGCTCACCAGCGACTCACAGGGCCCGAGCGTCACCCCGACCGAGGGCCAGGAGACGGTGATGGTCCCGTCACCGAGCTCGACCTCGACGTCGTCGCCCCGCACCGTCCGGGTCATGGCCCCACTCTCCCCGCGCCCTCCACGGCCTGCACGACGAAGGCCGACGGTTCACGGCCAGATGCGCTCCGATATCGCTCGACCGTCCGGTCGAGCACGCGTGGCGCTTTGGTTGCGAGCGCGAGCCCGACGACGCATCCGCCGAAGCCTGCGCCGGTGAGACGCGCGCCCAGCGCGCCGGCGGCGACGAACGCGTCGACGAGGAGATCGAGCTCTGGGGTGGACACCGCGAAGTCGTCGCGCAGGCTCGCGTGGCTGGCGAGCAGGAGGGGACCGAGTGCACCGACGTCGTGGTCACGGAGCGCGGCGGCGAAGGCGAGCACGCGAGCGTTCTCGGTGACGACGTGGCGTGCGAACGCGTCGTCCTGCACGTCGCGGAGGTTCGCGTCGCGCAACGACGCAATGCCGAGCCGTGTGGCGGCCCGCTCGGTCGCGGCCCGTCGCTCCGCGTAGGCGCTCCCGGCGAGCGTGCGAGGGACACCCGAGTGCACGACGAGCACCGCCACCTCGCGTGGCAGGGGAATCGGCTCGACGGCGAGCGTCCGGCAGTCGATCAGGAGCGCGTGGTCGGCGACACCGTGGACGGACGCCAGCTGATCCATGAGGCCGCCCGGCACCCCGGTGGCCCGGACCTCGGCGTCGAGCGCGGCGCGGGCGACGTCGTTCGCGTCGAGCTCGAGGCCGGCGGTGTCGCCGAGCGCCATGGTGAGGGCCACCGAGAGCGCCGAGCTCGACGAGAGGCCCGAGCCCGCCGGGACCGTCGAAGAGACCACCAGGTCGAGTCCAGGGACGCGGCCCCCGCGCGCCACGAGGGTCTGTACGGCGCCGGCGACGAACCCGCCCCAGCGCGGCTCCACGCTGCGCGCGTCGTCGCTGCCGTCGGCTGCGACGTCGACGGTCCCGGAGAGCTCGAGCGAACGAGCCCGAACCCGGCCGCCGTCGGTGGGGCGGAGCCCAACGAGGCAGTCACGATCGATGGCCATCGGGAGGCAGAACCCGTCCTGGTAGTCCGTGTGGTCACCGATGAGGTTCACTCGTCCGGGCGCTCTGACGAATCGGAGCCCGTCTGGCCCGTCGAGAGCGTCCGTGAGGTCGGCGATGCGTTGGTCCGTCACGGGGGCGCAGCCTACGAGTGACGGTCGACCCTGCGGCGCGAAACGCCCTCGAGCACGATGCCGAACGCGAACGCGCACACGGCGGCGCAGCCACCGATGATCACGATGGTTCGTGCGGTGAAGGGATGAGACGTGTTCATGCTCCGACTTCTCGTCGTGAGCCCGAGGATGTGCTCCTCGGAGGCGACCGGGAGGCTCTTCGGCCCGCTCGGCTGGAGGCGTCGACCCCGGTGGCCCGCAGGGGGTCGTCCGGAGCGGAATACTCTCTGGCATGCAGCGAATTCGGAACTCCTGGGAGCTCGGCAAGATCTCGTGGTCGGTGCTGCGGTCCGACCGGACCCTGGCCTGGTTCCCGGTGCTGTCGGGGCTCGTCTCGCTCCTGGTCATCGGGGTCTTCGCCGGGCTCGTGGCGACGACCGGTGTCGAGACGACCGACGGCCAGGAGAGCCTGCAGGCGATCGGGTGGGTGTTCGTCGTCATTGGCTACATCGTGCTCGCCTTCGTCGCGACCTACTTTCTCGCGGCGCTGGTGCATGGTGCCAACGAACGCCTCGAAGGTCGCGGCGCGTCGCTCAGCGGCTCACTCGGTGCCGCCAACGCGAAGCTGCACCGGATCCTCCCGTGGGCAATCGTGCAGGGGACGGTTTCCGTGATCATCTCCGCGATCGAAGAGCGTGCCGGCTTCGTCGGACAGATCATCGTCCGCCTCATCGGCGCGGCCTGGGCGATCGTGACCTTCCTCACCATTCCGATCATCATGATGGAGGACCTCGGGCCCTGGAACGCGCTCAAGCGCTCGGGAACGCTCCTCAAGCAGACGTGGGGAGAGAATCTCGTCGCACAGGCTGGGTTCGGGCTCTTCGCCATGGTGGCGAGCATCCCCGGGATAGCGCTGATCGCGATCGGTGTGGCGACCAACGAGGTCGTCGCTCTCGTCGGACTCGGCGCGATCGGTGTCATCTGGATCTTGGTCGTCTCCGTCGTGATCTCCGCGATGAGCGGCATCTATCGCATCGCGCTCTACCGCTTCGCGGTCGACGGGAAGGCTCCCGGAGCGTTTGCCAACTCCGACCTCGGCGGCGCGTTCGGCCCGGGCAAGCCCAACAGCAATTAGGCCCTACGCGTCGCGCAGAGCCTGCGCTGCGGCCTCCGGGACGACCGGGTTGGAGTACGTGCCGCTCCCGAGCTCGCCGCTCGCCACGTAGCGCAGCGTGTCCGCGGTCCGCCGGGGCGGCGCGACGTGCAGATGCAGGTGCGCACGCTCGTCGCCCGGCTGTTGATGGATCCACAGCATGTAGGGAAACGGTCGCGCGAACAGCCGGTCGTAGCGCGTGAGCACGTCGGCGAGGGCGGATGCGAGCGCGTCGCGTCCGGCGCCGTCGAGTGTCGCGAGACCATCGACGTGCGCGCGTGGCGCGAGCAGCGTGCCGTAGGGCCAAGCGTTCGCGGCGGGGACCCACGCGACCCAGCCGCGGTCGTCGACCACAACACGGGATCGTGCGGCTGCTTCTCCGGGCGCCAACGTGCACAGCGGGCACCCGTGCTCACCCGACACCTCGAGCTCTCGCCGCGGGATCGGCGGTACGAAGCCGAACGCGTAGATCTGTCCGTGGGGATGGTCGATCGTCGCTCCGACGTCGCGGCCGCGGTTCTCGAACACGAGCACGTACTCGACCTCGGGTCGGGCGTGCAGCTCGGTGGTGCGCTCGGCCCAGAGGTCCACGACCTTGCGGATGCCGGTGGCGCCGAGTGAGCCGAGGGACGCGTCGTGGTCCGGTGTGTACAGCACGACCTCGGCCGCGCCACGGGCCGGTGCCGTATCCGCGCCGGCGCCGAGGTCGCCGGCTCCCAGGGTGCCGGCTCCCAGGGTGCCGGCTCCGAGGGTGATGGGCTCGCCGGGGACGAGTGCAGGCCAGCGATTGGTGAACGCATGCACGTCGTAGGGCTCGGGTGCCTCGAGGCCACCCACGCAGAACGGGCATCCCGCGGCTGGGAGGTTCGGACGGTGCTGACGCTCGCCGACGATCATCACCCACTCGCGAGTGAGCGGGTCGAGGCGCAGCTCCGGGCCTCGACCTGGCGGCTCGGCCGGTTCGGTCATCCCTGCTCGATCATGACACGGAGTGCTGGGCGAGCACGTCGGTCGCAAACCGGTCGAGCCCATCGACATCGAACGGTGCGCGCAAGGCAAGGTTCACCCACTCTGCGCCGGCGTCGCCATACGCACCGATGCGGTCAACCACCTCCTGCGTGCTCCCGGTGAGCGCGCTCGGGCGGACCCAGTCGGTCATGCCGCCGAACTGCGCCTGCAGATCCTCTTCACGCCACGCGAGTGTGAGGTTGACCGACTTGGTGATGTCGGCGGGGTCGCGACCCTCGCGCTCACAGTGCGCGTGCAGCACGTCGAGCTTGTGGCGGTACGCGTCGGGTGCAACGAAGGGTATGTTCCACCCGTCCGCGTGGCGCGCCGCGATGCGAAGCGTGACCTTCTCTCCGCCCCCACCGATCCACAACGGGAGCCGTGGCTGCACCGGTTTGGGATCGCAGCGGGCGGAGTCGAGCCGGAAGAACTCGCCGGCGACGTCGGCGACGTCCTGGGTGAGTAGCAGCCGCACGCATTGGATCGCCTCGTCGAGCTGGCGAAGGCGGACGGGCGCGGGCGGGAACGGGATGCCGTATGCCGCGTATTCGCCCTGGTGCCAACCGGCGCCGAGCCCGAGCACCGCGCGGCCGCCCGAGAGCTGGTCGATGGTGGTGATCGCGTTCGCGAGCACGGCGGGGTGTCGGTAGCCCACCGAGTAGACGAGGCTGCCGCAGCGCACCGAGCTCGTCGTGCACGCGAGTGCGGCGTGGCTCGCCACCGCCTCGAGGCACACCGAGCCGGAGCTGGTCGCATCCTCACGCACGGTCGCGTCGGCCGCGTAGAAGTGGTCCCAGATCGAGATCCACTCGAAGCCATGGTCCTCGATCCGGCGCCACAGCGCCCGAAGCTCGTCGGTCGACGTGTTCTGCAGGCCGGTGTGGACCCCGAACTTCATGGTTCGCAGGCTAATGGGCCGGCTCGCGGGTTCGACGAGATGCTGGTTTCGCATCGGGGCGGGTGGCGCGCGCCCGGTACCGTTGGTCGATGCTCGAGATCGATATGTGGCCGCGACTGCGCGACCCGGTGCTCGTCGTGGCGATCACCGGCTGGGTCGACGCCGGCGAAGCCGGCGAGCTCACCGCGTCGACGCTCGTCGGCCAGCTCGAGGGCGCCCGGCCGTTCGGCCGCTACGCGCTCGACGACCTCGTCGACCTCCAGCAGACGCGCCCGACCGTCGAGCTCGTGGACGGGATGACTCGACGCGTGACCTGGCCCCAGCTCGACCTCACCGCAGGGCGGGCCGAACGCGACGTCGTGGTGATCACCGGGCCGGAGCCCTCGCTCCGCTGGCCGACCTTCACCCGGGAGCTGGTCGATGTCGCCACTCGCCTTGGTGCCGCGCAGGCGTTCACCCTCGGCGGCATGCCCGCGATGGTGTCGCACCGCCGGCCCGTCCCCGTGCTCGCGACGGCCACGGCACGCTCGGTGGCGCAGGAGATTGGTGCAGTCCGGGCCGACTACGAGGGTCCGACGGGCATCCAGACGGTGTTGCAGGTTGCACTCGGCGAAGCGGGCATCCCCGCGGTGGGGCTCTGGGCCCAGGTGCCGCACTACGTCGCCGGCAACCCGTCGCCACCGGCGGTGCGCGCGCTCCTCGTTCGCCTCCGGGAGTACGCAGGTCTGCAGGTCGAGCTCGACGAGCTCGACGAGGAGATCGTCACCTACGCCGAGAAGGTCGAGGAAGGTCTCGCCGAGCGCCCCGACGTCGCAGATCTCGTCGATGCGATCGAGGAGGAGAGCGTGGAGGAGGTCAGCGGCGACGAGATCGCGGCCGAGATCGAGCAGTTCCTCCGCGACCAGTGAGCGAGGAAGCAGATCATGAGCATTGTGCGCATCAACGCCATCACCGTCCCCAAGGACAAGGGAGACGAGCTGGAGCGACGTTTCGCCGCTCGCGCCGGCGAAGTCGCGAAGTCGCCCGGCTTCGAGGCGTTCGAGCTGCTGCGTCCGACCGATGAGCGTGAGGAGTTCCTCGTCTACACGCGCTGGCGCTCCGAGGAAGACTTCGACGCGTGGGCGAACAGTGCGGCGTTTGCCAAGGGGCATCGGGCGCACGCCACGCAAGGCCCGGTCAGCAGCCAGAGCGCGCTCTGGGCGTTCGACGTCGTGCAGCACGAGGAAGCTCCGACGCGCTAGTCGTGCCGCCGATCCAGCCGATGCTTGATCCGGGCCGCCGGCCGTGAACGCGCTGCGCGACTTCCACGCCAGCTGGGGCTACGTCGCGATCGTGGTCAACGGTCTCGTCGGTCTCGCTGCGTTGCTCGCCTGGCGGGTCGCGCGCATCCGTGGCCGCTGGCTGTGGATCGCCACGATCATCGCCGAAGCCGCGATGATGCTCCAGGTGCTGGTCGGCGTGGTCCTCGTCGCGAGCAAGGACTTCACGGTTCCGCGCTTCCACATGTTCTACGGGTTCCTCGCGTTCCTCACCGTCGGCCTCGCGTACCAGTACCGCGCCCAGATGCGCGGGCGGCGGGAGATGCTCTACGGGCTGACCGGCCTGTTCATCATGGGGCTCGGGATCCGCGCCGTGCTGCAGGTGGCGTGATGGCGGAGCCCGGTCGTCTCCGCGTGCTCGTGCTCTTCGGTGGTCGTTCCGCCGAGCACGATGTGTCGCGGGTGAGCGCGGTCGCCGTGGCCCAAGCGCTCGATCCTGCCCGCTACGAGGTGGTGCCGGTCGCGATCACGAAGGAAGGGCGCTGGTTGCTCGCAGGCGAAGCGCGTGACCAGCTCGCGGGGGAGCGCGCGGCGTTGCCGTCGGCGTTCCGCATCGAGGGCGCTCCGGTCGCGGAGCTCCCAGAGCCGGGGAGCCGCGCGCTCGTGAGGCTCGATGCCGACGGATCGACGCCGATGCCAACCACCCCGTTCGACGTCGTGCTGCCGCTGCTCCACGGACCGTACGGCGAGGACGGCACCGTGCAGGGGCTGTTCGAGCTCGCCGGGGTCCCCTACGTCGGGTCGGGCGTCGTCGGCTCCGCGGTCGCGATGGACAAGGTCATGATGAGACACGCCTTCGCCGCCGCCGGACTCGAGCTCGCGGCGTGGCTCGCGTTCCGTGAAGGGCACGACGTCGATGCCCTGGTCATGGAGGCCGAGAGCCGGCTCGGGTATCCGTGCTTCGTGAAGCCGGCCAACCTCGGCTCTTCGGTCGGCGTCTCGAAGGTGATGGATCGCGACGGGCTGCATGCCGCCGTCGAGCTCGCGCTGGGCTTCGACGAGTGGATCGTGGTCGAGGAAGCGATCGTCGGTCGTGAGATCGAGGTCGGCATCCTCGGTGACGACCCGCCCCGCGCATCGGTGCCGGGCGAGATCGTCCCGGGCGCCGAGTTCTACTCCTACGCCGACAAGTACGAGAGCGACGACGCCGAGCTCATCGTGCCGGCACCGCTGAGCCCGGGCCAGGCCGAGACGGTGCGCGCGCTCGCGGTGCGGGCGTTCGAGGCCTGCCGGTGTGAGGCAATGGCACGGGTCGACTTCTTCCTGGAGGAGCGACGGGCCGACGGAGGGCCGGGACGCGGCTTCGTGGTGAACGAGGTCAACACGATCCCGGGCTTCACGCCGATCTCGATGTACCCGCGTCTCTGGCAGGAGTCGGGCGTGCCCTATCCCGACCTCCTCGACCGGCTGATCGAGCTGGCGCTCGAGCGCCA
>JALHSW010000432.1 GCA_022865365.1 Acidimicrobiia bacterium
ACAGGCCAATCGCTGCTCGCTGAAGCCGACGCGAAGCAGCCCGTGTCATGATCCCGGCGAGGTATCGGGGGCTTGGAGGTGCGGCGTGAGCGATCTACCTACTGGGACGGTGACGTTCCTGTTCACCGACCTCGAGGGTTCGACTCGTCTGTGGGAAGAGCACCCCGAGGCGATGAAAGGCGCCCTCGCTTCGCACGACGAGCTCCTGCGAGAGTTGGTCCGCGAAAACGGTGGCCACGTCGTGAAGTCCACCGGCGATGGCATGCATGCTGCATTCGAGACCGCGCACGACGCCGTGGCGGCCGCGTCGGGCGCTCAGTCGGCTCTGGCCGCGCGTGCGTGGGGTGCGACGGGACCGTTGCGTGTCCGGATGGGAATCCACACTGGTGAAGCCGAGTCACGCGATGGTGACTACTTCGGGACGGCCCCGAATCGTGCGGCGCGTCTGATGGCGATCGCGCACGGCGGACAGGTCCTGGTGTCGAACGTCACCATGGAGCTCGTCGGCGATGTCTCGAGTAGTGACGTGCAGCTTGTCGACCTCGGTGAGCATCGTCTACGTGACCTCTCCCGACCGGAGCATGTGTACCAGCTGGTCATCGGGGGTCTCGACCAGCGGTTCCTGCCGTTGCGATCGATAGACGTCCTGGCGACGAACTTGCCGGTCCAGCTCACGAGCTTTGTCGGACGCGCCGCGGAGCTGGAGTCTGTGGTGGAGCTCTCGACGGGTCATCGAGTTGTGACCTTGACCGGTGTGGGTGGAGTGGGCAAGACGAGGCTGGCGCTTCAAGTCGCCGCGGAATCGCTGGAGCGATTCCGCGACGGTGCGTGGGTCGTGGAGCTGTCGTCGGTGGAGGCAGCTCGCGTGGTTGCGGTAATCGCGGCTGCGTTCGATGTCGAGGTCCGATCCGGGTGGACGATGGAGGCATCGCTCATCGACGTGCTGTGCTCTCGGAGTCTGCTCCTCGTGCTCGACAACTGCGAGCATCTCATCAGCGAGGTTCGACGAGTCGTCGAGGTCATCCTGCGGGAGGCGCCCGGCGTGTCGCTTCTGGTCACGAGCCGCGAAGGCCTGCGCGTTCCTGGCGAACAGCTCTACTCGGTGCCGTCACTCAGCCAGGATGCGGCGATAGAGCTCTTTCTCGAACGCGCGGCCACGGTCGACTCGAGATTGATCCTCTCCGAGAACGACCAGGTGGCGGTTGCGGGCGTGTGTCGACGACTCGATGGCATCCCTCTCGCGATTGAGCTCGCGGCGGCACGCGTGTCGATGTTCAGCATCGAGGAGCTCGCGCACCGGCTCGATCAGCGGTTCCGGCTGCTGACCGGCGGACGTGGCGCGGTGGAACGGCATCAGACGTTGCGAGCCGCGGTCGACTGGTCCTATGACCTCCTCACACCCGTCGAACGGGTCGTGTTCGCGAGACTCTCGGTGTTCGCCGGTGGTTGCACCATGGATGCCGCCGAAGCCGTTGTCGTGGATGCCGATCACGTCGTTGAGGAGGTCCTCGACCTGCTGTCGGGCCTCGTCGACAAGTCGCTGGTCATCGTGGACCGCGCTCGGTCCGTCACGCGCTACGACATGCTCGAGACCGTCCGTCAATACGCACACGAGCGCCTTGTCGACTCGGGTGAGGCCGAGGTGGTCCGCCACCGGCACGCGCAGTGGTACGTCGACTTTGCGCGGGCCGCGGGGCGCGGTCTGAATTCCGCTGACGAGGAACAGTGGCTCGAGCAGCTTCGCGTCGAGATCGACAACCTCGAGGTGGCCGTGGGCTGGGCGCTCAATGCTGATGAGACCGACGTCGCGATGCGTATCGGGGGCTCGTTCCCGCGCCAGGGCGGGGCGCGCCCGCTGCTCGGCACGGCGTTCCTCGCGGAGCAAGCCCTGACCGTCATCGACGCGGATCGGCACCCGCTGCGGGCTCGGGTGCTCGCCGAGGCGGGGTGGGCCAACGCCATTCGTGGCGACGGAGTCACTGCGACGCGGATGTTCGAGGAGGCGATCGAGGCGCAGCGCGCCGGGGCCCGCTTCTCCGCAGCGGCATTCATCTACCTCCTCTTGGTCCAAGGGTGGCATCGCGGCGCGCACGAGTCTGCTGCTGCCTACGACCTGGCCAAGGAGGGTCTCGAGATGGCCGAGGCGGCCGGTGACGTGCTGGGCACCAATGGGCTTCGGATCGCCTTGGCCGCTGAGGCGACGATGACCGAGCGCGACGCCGAGGGACTCGAGCTCGCCGAACGCGCGCTCACGGACGCGCTGCGCCTCGGACAGCCGACACTTGTCGCGGCTGCCCTCTACATCAAGGCCATGGCGCTCGCGAGGCCCGACCCGCGGCGGGCCATCACCCTGCTTCACGAGGCGCTGGACATCCTGCGCCAGCTCGAGAACGACAGTGAACGCATCCCGGCGCTCGGCTTGCTCGCGGCGCTTGAAGGCCACCACGGCAATGCGCGCCAGAGTCTCGAGGCGATCCGTGAGCAGATGACCGCGAGTGCCGTGTCGGGCTACTTCGTCGCGTCCAACCTCTACATCGGCATCCAGGTCTTCAACCGCGTCGGACGGCCCGACCTGGTCGCCCAATGCGACGGCTATTGCCAAGAGGTCGGAGTCATGCCGCCGCCCTTCTACTTCAGATATCACGAGGAGAGCGTTCGGGAAGCCCGCGCCGCACTCGGGACCGACTCCTTCGAGCGGCACCTCGCGACGGGAACCGCGACACCCACCGACGACTTCTACGAGATGATCGTGCGTGAAGTCGACGAGCTGCTCGCCGGCATGCCGGCGGACTGACCCTCGCGGGCCTGTTCCGGGGCCCGGAGTTGCGAGCGGCGCCGGTCACCGAAGCTGTCACCAGTGAAGCCTGACTCAGGCGCACTCGAAGTTGTCTCTGGCCGAGGAGCGATGCCACACCGATCCTGGTTCCCAGGTGGCACCTGCTGGAGCCTCAGCCGATCCAGCCCCACCGTCTTGTGCCGGGTTCATTCGCGGAGGAACCTGCGAAAAGAATTGCTCGATTGGTGTCACCCGGAATCGGGTCGAGCGGCATCGTAGGAGTGTGATGGCGATCTCTGATGCGGAGA
>JALHSW010000433.1 GCA_022865365.1 Acidimicrobiia bacterium
GTGCTGCGGTGGGCCTGATCAACAGCTCGCGCGTTCTGCTCGGTAGTAGCAATCCCCATGGAGGCGAGGTGCTGCGGTGGGTCTGATCACTAGCTCGCGCGTTCTGCTCGGTAGTAGCACTCCCTATGGAGGCGAGGTGCTGCGATGGGTCTGATCGAGAGCGGTCGGATGCCGAAGCCGCTCACCCATCTCCTCAACTACAGCCGCAAGTACTCGTTGTGGATGTTCCAGTGGGGCCTGGCGTGCTGCGCGATCGAGATGGGCGCAGCGCTGGCGAGCCCGCGCTACGACATGATGCGCCTCGGCGTCATCCCCTTCCCTGCGAGCCCGCGCCAATCCGATCTCGTGGTGGTGTCGGGGACGGTCACCGACAAGATGGCGCCGGCGATCAGGCGGCTCTACGAGCAGATGCCCGACCCGAAGTACGTGATCTCGATGGGCTCGTGCGCCAACTGCGGCGGTCCCTACTGGGACTCGTACTCGGTCACCAAAGGCATCGATCAGATCATCCCGGTCGACATCTACGTTCCCGGCTGCCCGCCGCGACCCGAAGCCTTGATGGAAGCGATCGTGATGCTCCAGGAGCGGATCCAGAACGAGGGCATCGGGAACGACCAGCTCGCGAAGCGCTGGCGCGGGGAGCCGATCACCGTTGCCTGACGAGACTCCCCCCGAGGCTCCCGTCGCGGAGAACGAGCCCGACGAGGCACCGCCCGCGCCCGCGCCCGCGCTCAGCGCGAAGCAGGAGGCCGTGCTGGCGCGCCTTGCCGAGTACCTCGGCGACGCGGTCATCGAGTCCGTCCCGCTGTTCACCGACGTCGTTGCCCGAGTGAAGCCCGACGCGTGGCAGCGCGTCGCCGAGGTCGCCAAGGAGCACCTCGACTGCGACTACCTCTCGTTCATCTCCGGCATCGACTGGGCGCCGGCACCCAAGGAGGGCGACGAGGGCAGCAGCGACACGTCGTCGCCGGTGCAGCCGTCCGAGATGACGTTCGGCGCCGCCGGTTCGGCCGGCCGGTTCCAGGTGTTCGCGCACGTGCAGTCGACGCACCGGCACTGGGGCGTCACCTTCAAGGTCGACCTCGACGAGGCCGACCCCCGCATCGCGTCGTGGGTCTCGGTGTACCCGGGTGCCGACTGGCACGAGCGGGAGTGCCGGGAGATGTTCGGGTTCGTGTTCGACGGGCATCCGAGCCTCCGTCCCCTGTACCTGCCCGCCGAGTTCGAGGGCCACCCGTTGCGCAAGGACTTTCCCCTCCTTGCGCGGGTCGTGAAGCCGTGGCCCGGCCTCGTCGACGTCGAGGCGATGCCCGGTGAGCCCGAAGAAGTCCCCTCCGAGAACGAATCGCCGACGTGAGCACGACCGACACGCCGACGACGCCGGGATTCGAGGTCGATCCCGTCGCGCTCACGCCGCTCGCCGACGCGCGGGTCGACGTCGAGCTCGACACCGGCGACATGATCCTGAACCTCGGGCCCCAGCACCCGGCGACCCACGGCACGCTTCGCCTCGTGGTCCGACTCGACGGCGAGCGGGTGGTCGCGGCCGACCCGGTCATCGGATACATGCACCGGGGCTACGAGAAGCTGTCCGAGTTCCGCACGTACCCGCAGGTCACGACGCTCATCAACCGGATCGACTGGCTGTCGAGCTTCGCGAACGAGGTGCCGTTCCTCGAGGCAGCCGAGAAGCTCATGGAGGTCGAGGCGCCGCCGCGGGCCAAGTACATCCGCACGATCCTCACCGAGCTGTCGCGCATCGCCACGTTCCTGCTCTTCCTCGGGGAGATGGGGCTCCAGGTCGGCGCGTTGACGCCCGCGTTCTATGGCTTCCGTGACCGAGAGCACATCCTGAACCTCATCGAGGCGGTCACGGGCGGGCGCTTCCACCCGAACTTCAACCGCATCGGGGGCGTCAAGGACGACCTGCCCTGGGGGTGGCTGGCCGAGTGCCGCTCGGCGATGAAGATCGTGTTCGACGCGTGCGACGTTTTCGAGGACCTCGTGCTCGGCAACGAGATCTTCGCGGCGCGTTGCAAGGGCGTCGGGATCATCCCGGCCGAGCTCGGCGCCGCGTACGGCGTCTCGGGCTCGAACCTGCGTGCGTCGGGTGTCGACTGGGACCTGCGCCGCGATGGCGAGCCGTACCTCGCGTATCCCGACCTCGACTTCAAGGTGTGGACGCATCCTGACGGTGACTCGTTCGCCCGGTACTGGGTCCGCCTCCAGGAGACGCGCGAGTCGGCCCGCATGGTGCTCCAGTGCCTCGACGCGATGCCGGGCGGTGCGGTCATGGCCAAGGTCCCCCGCATCATCAAGGTGCCGGCGGGCGAGATCTGGGTCGAGACCGAGAACCCGCTCGGTCAGATGGGCTACTACGTCGTGTCGAAGGGCGCGACGGGCCCGTTCCGCGTGAAGATCCGGTCCGCGTCGTTCAGCAACGTGTCGATCCTGCCGTGGCTGCTGCGCGGTGTGTTCGTGCCCGACATCATCACCATCCTCGCCAGCCTCTACTTCATCCTCGGAGACATCGACCGATGATGAGCCGCAGCGGAGGCGACCGATGGGGATGAGCCACGCCGTGCTCGCGCTCGAGGTCGGGTGGGGAACCACCATGGCCATCAAGACGCTCGTCATCTTGATGGTGATCCCGCTCGGCGCGCTCATCCTCGGGTACACGTTCCTGCTCAAGATGATGAGCCACATGCAGAGCCGGCTCGGGCCGATGGACCCCGGCGGCTTCCACGGTTGGTTCCAGCTCGTCGGCGACGGCCTGAAGTTCCTCCAGAAGGAGGACATCATGCCGAACGACGCCGATCGGCGGGTGTTCGCCGCCGCCCCGGCCGTGGTCGTCCTCTCGACGTTCCTCGTGTTCGCCGTGATCCCGATGGGCCCCGACCTCGTGGTCAAGGACCTCGACGTCGGCGTGTTCTACGCGCTCGCGGTGTCGAGCCTCTCGGTCGTCGGCGTGCTCATGGCCGGCTGGGCGAGCGCGAACAAGTTCGCGCTCCTCGGCGCGCTGCGCGCGGCAGCACAGTTGATCGCGTACGAGCTTCCGCTCATCCTCGCCGTCGTCGGCGTGGTCATGCAGGCCGGGACGATGAGCCTGCAGGGGATCGTGTACGCCCAGCGCGACGGATCGATCTTCGGCTGGAGCGGGATGGGCGACCCGTTCATCTTCACGCAGTTCATCGGGTTCGCGTTGTTCCTCGTGGCCGCGCAGGCCGAGCTCACCCAGGCCCCGTTCGACATGCCCGTCGCCGAGAGCGAGCTCGTGTCGGGCTACATGGTCGAGTACACGGGCTTCCGCTTCCTCTTCTTCTTCATCGGCGAGTTCGGGACCGCGTTCGCGTTCTCGGCCCTCGCCGCGACACTCTTCCTGGGCGGCTGGTCCATCCCGGGGGTCACCGGCGACATGGCGAACATCCTCGGGCCCTTCGCGCTGTTCGCGAAGCTCATGTTCGTGGCGTTCCTGATGTTCTGGGTCCGCTTCACCTATCCGCGGCTTCGCGAGGACCAGCTCCAGGCCCTCGCGTGGAAGGTGCTGATCCCGATCGGGCTGCTCAACATCCTCCTCACCGGCATCTTCAAGGTGGGTTTCTGATGCGGAGCGGTAGCGGAGCGATGAAGGAGGTGGGCTTCTGATGCCGAAGCTTCCTGGTCTGATCGGCGGCCTGGGCATCACGCTCCGCACGATGCTCAAGCCCGCGGTGACGGTGCAGTACCCCCACGAGAAGGAGGCGCCCGCGCCCCGCGCCCGGGGGGTCATCGCACTCAAAGAGGAGAACTGCACGGTCTGCATGCTGTGCGCCCGGCAGTGCCCCGATTGGTGTATCTACATCGAGGGACACAAGGAGCAGCGTCCGCCGCGCCGTGAAGGTGGTCGCCCCCGGTCGGTCAGCGTGCTGGACCGTTTCGACATCGACTACGCACTCTGCATGTATTGCGGGATCTGCGTCGAGGTGTGCCCGTTCGACGCGCTGTTCTGGACTCCTGAGTACGAGTACTCGGAGAACA
>JALHSW010000434.1 GCA_022865365.1 Acidimicrobiia bacterium
GCAGGAGCGGGAATACTCGCGGCCAAATGGGGACAAACCACCCTACTTCGCCCAGGTTCCTCGGCGAGCTTCAAGGTGGCCCCGATTGCGACAATATGCATGGGGGTCCTCGACATTGAGTACAACCTCCTGATGTACTCGAAGACGAACGACTACATCTCGAAGACGCAGTACGGGCTGGCGGCTGTGTCTGCCGACATCAACATGGCGGTATCTCTATGCGGGCTTCAGGGAATGCTGGTCCAAGGCGCATGGACCGCGACGGTCCTCGTGCGCCGCAAGCCTCCTGCATGACTGTCGCTGCATGACGGTCGTCGCCGAAGGGTCTGACGAGACGTCGAGGGAGACGTCGAGCGAACGCGTCGTCCCGCGCTCGAAGCGCTGGCGCTACGGGTGGGTCGCCGAGACCCTCGGGATGCTCGTCGTCTACCGGCTCTACGACTTCGGTCGCGACCACGCGACCGGCACCACCGCGGAGGCGTTCTCGAACGCCAAGGACGTGGTGGCCGCCCAGCGGACGCTGGGGATCTACTGGGAGAAGCCGATTCAGCAGGCGTTTCTGAACGTCGACTGGTTCATGGCGTTCTGGAACATCTACTACGGCACCGTCCACTTCGTGCTGCCGCTCGTCACACTCATCTGGCTCTACCGAAAGCGTCCGGCACGCTACGTGCGGTGGCGCAACACCCTCGTGTTGATGTGGGCGATCGCGGTCACGGCCTTCTTCGTGTACCCGCTCATGCCGCCGCGGCTGATGCCCGCGCGCTACGGGTTCGTCGACGCGGCGGCCGAGTACTACAACTTCGGGCCGCAGGTGAAGGTCGAGTTCGGCCCCGACGGTCAGCCGGCCCAGAGAGCACTCGATCAGTACGGCAACCCGTTCGCGGCGATGCCCAGCTTCCACATCGGCTGGAGCATGTGGTCGTTGCTCGCGCTCTGGCCGCTCCTGCGCCGCCGCTGGGTGCGGGCGCTCCTCGTCACCTACGTCGCCGGCGTGGTGTTCTGCATCACGGTGACCGCGAACCACTGGCTTCTCGACGCCGTCGGCGGGTTGGTCGTCCTCGGGCTCGGTGCGCTCGGCGCGTGGGGCATCGATCGGGCGGGCGCCGCGTGGCGAACGCGTCGGGGCGTCAGTACTCCGCCCGCACCCGCCGGCGCTTGTTGAGGACCCACCCGATCCCGATCAGCCCGAAGGCGCCGAGCCCGGCGAGCCACGGCCCGGCGTCGGAGTCGGGCGCCTTCTCGCCGGAGACGACGATGTCGGCGCGGCCCTTCAGACGCGGCGCGCCGCCCGTCTGGGGCAGCGTCTGCGTCTGCGAGCTGGACTGATACCACTCCGGCCGCCAGAGCCAGATGACGCTGGAGTCGACGTTCTGGCCGCTCCCCGTGAGCGCGGACCGTGTGCGGCGCGGCGGAGCGAACACGACGGTGGGCGCCCCCGCGTTCCCCGACACAGGGATGACCCCGATGCTGCTCCCGCCGCCGGCGGCCGGGGCCCCGCCGCCACTCCCGCCGCCGCCGCCGCTCCCGCCGCCACCACTCCCCGGAGGCGCCTGCGGTGCGACCCCGGCGACGAACTGGCAGTCGGGGGCGCCATACACCTTGCTGTAGTTGTCCGTCGTGTTCGTGACCTTGACGGAGACGCAGTAGACGTCGTCTGCATCGAGGTCGAAGACGACGGTCGATCCTTGCTTCGTGAACTCCACCAAGTCCTTTTGCCGCACGACGGTCCAGTCGAAGACGAGCTCGCC
>JALHSW010000435.1 GCA_022865365.1 Acidimicrobiia bacterium
ACCAGGCGCTCGTCCGTGGGCGCTACGACGCGCTGCTCGATCACGCATTGGCGCCATCGACCGGGTTCTCCTGAGTCGTGGCGCTCGAGGTCACGCCGTTCCACGCCGAGATCGACGACGCGGTGCTCGTCGACCTCCGGGTACGGCTGCGCCGTACCCGGCTTCCGAACCAGGTCGCGGGCATCGGCTGGGAACAGGGCACCGAGCTCGGCTTTCTCGAGGAGCTGCTGGCGCACTGGCGCGACGAGTACGACTGGCGGGCGTGCGAGGCGCGGCTGAACGCCTTCGAGCAGGTCGTGACCGAGGTCGACGGGCAGCGCCTCCACGCAGTCGTCGCCCGTTCCCCCGAGAGCGACGCGACGCCACTCCTGCTCGTGCACGGATGGCCCGGCTCGGTCATCGAGTTCCTCGACGTGCTCGGTCCGCTCACCGATCCGGTCGCGCACGGCGGCGAAGCGCGCGACGCATTCCACGTCGTGTGCCCGTCGCTGCCCGGGTTCGGGTTCTCGGGTCCGACCCACGAACGTGGGTGGCATCCCCGCAGAATCGCCGCGGCGTGCGTGGAGCTGATGGAGGCGCTGGGCTTCGAGCACTACGGCGCCCAGGGCGGGGACTGGGGCTCGATCGTGACGGCCAACGTCGCCGACCTCGTCCCCGACCGCGTGATCGGGCTGCACCTCAACTTCGTGACCGTGTCGCGCCCCAAGGACGGGCCGCCGCTCACGTCCGGAGACGAGGCTGCGTTCGCCCGGATGCTCGAGTGGCGCCGCGACGGCGCCGGCTACCAGGAGATCCAGGGCACGCGCCCCCAGTCGCTCGGGTACGGACTCGACGACTCGGCGGCGGGCCTGGCCGCGTGGATCGCGGAGAAGTTCCGCGCCTGGTCCGACTGCGACGGTGACGTGGAGCGCTCGTTCACGAAGGATCAGCTGCTCGACAACATCACGCTCTACTGGGTCACGGGCACCGGCGCGTCGTCGTGTCGGATCTACTGGGAGATGCGCCAGGTCGGTCGAGCCGGGATCCCGCAGGCCTTCGTTGCGATCCCCACTGGCGTCGCGAACTTCCCGGCTGAGGTCACCAAGCTGCCTCGTGCCTGGGTCGAAGCCAGATACAACCTTGTGCACTGGACCGAGCCCGAGCGTGGCGGTCACTTCGCGGCGATGGAGGTCCCCGGGTTGTTCGTCGACGACGTGCGCACATTCTTTCGCCTCGTGCGTTAGGGAGCCTTGCCCGTACTTACAGATCAACGCAACGTTCCCGCGACGGAACCGACCCCCATGACGGCGAAGAGCGTCACCGGAACCCGCCGACGATTTCCGAGCGGGAGGGTCTATAGGGTACGAGCATGCAGATGCGCCCGTTGGGAAAGACCGGCGTCCAGGTGAGCGAGTATTGCCTTGGCGCCATGATGTTCGGTGCGTGGGGGAACGCCGACCACGACGACTCCGTCCGGATCATCCACCGCGCCCTCGACGCGGGGATCAACTTCATCGATACGGCCGACGTGTACTCGGCCGGTGAATCCGAG
>JALHSW010000436.1 GCA_022865365.1 Acidimicrobiia bacterium
CCGGCACGATCCAGCACGTCGCGCAGCCGGACACCGGCCCACTGCACGCTGGGAACGCGCCAACCCGTCACGCACTGGAAGTCGCGCGTGACCCGCGTGACGGGCATCGACGTCAGCTCTGCGAACGAGAGATCGAGCGGCTCGTCGACAAGGCCGCGGACACGCAAGCGGTAGTCGGCCCGACTGCGTTCGGGGAGCCCACCGGTGACCGTGTAGATCCGGAAGCGGCCGATGGGGAGGAGCGAGAGCAGGCCGGTCGGGTCGCGGCCCACGATCGGAGCGACGGTGCGCTCGAGCCAGCCCTGGACCGCGGCGCCCTTCGCCACACCGACCACACCGAGCCCGATGAGCCCGAGGAACACCCTGCGCCCGACCGGACTCCCACGCTCCCCGCCGTTGCCCGTGTCGTTGCCCATCACCCCAGAGTACGGAGCCGCCTCCCCCTCCGGGTTCCGTCCTTCAGGGTTCTTGGCACGTTGGGTTGCTGGATGCGCGCCGTAGCGTGCCAAGAACCCGTCAGCCGAGGGCGAGGATCTCGTCGAAGCCGGCCTGGAGGTCGGCGGTGAAGGCCTCGGTGTCGGGGATGGCTCGCAGGTCGGTGTTGATTCCCACGAAGCAGGTGCCGCAGTGCGACAGCAGGACGATGTTCGCGGCGGCGCCCGACAGCGGGCCGAACGCGTAGATCTCCTCGACCTCCGCCCCGCACATGAAGAGTGGGAACGGTGAGCCGGGCACGTTGCTCGTGACGAAGTCGGTGCCCTTGAGCATCGACCCGAACAGCGCGGTTGCGACCCGACGCGGGAGCCGGTTGAGGAGCGTCGCGAGGTTTGCCGACAGCGCGATCGCCGGTTCGGCGCGTAGCCGCTTGCACCGCTCCGACACCTCGCGCACGCGCTCATCCGGGTCTGCGACCATCAGCGGGACCACGAGCCGGGCCGTCGTGAAGTGGTTCCCACCGAGTCCGGCGCCTTCGCCCCGAATGTTGATCGGCATCATCATGCGGAGATCATCGACATCGCTGGCGTGTGCTTCGTGATACCGGAGCAACCCACCCAGCACCGCGGCGACGAACGCGTCGTTGAGCGTGCTCTCCGTCGCCTTGGCCGCACGCTTCATGTCGTCGAGCGGGAACGCGATGGTGGCGACGCGTCGGTCGAGGCTCCGGCCGGAGATGAGCGGTGACATCGGTGTCGGTGCCGGTTGGAGGAACCGGGCGACGGAGGATGCGGTGCGCGCCGCTTCGTCGAGAGCGCCGGCCGCGTCATCACGCAGACGCCGAAAGGCGCTGAGCGCACCCCGGCCGAGGCCGCGAGCGGCCTCGGCCGCGCGCTGGGCCTGGTAGTCGACGCCGTGGGCGACGAGCCCCGAACGGGTGAAGACCGGCAGGTCGGCCGGGTCAGGATCCGGGCCGGTCGGCCCCGGATCACGTTCGAGGTCGAACAGCATGAGCAGCAGCTTCATCCCACCGACGCCGTCGCTGATCGAGTGGTGGACCTTGAGCACCACACCCGCGCGCTTGTCCGGAAGTCCCTCGACGAGTGTGCACTCCCAGAGGGGGCGCGCGCGGTCGAAATCGCCCATCGCGGCAGTGGCTGCGACGTCGAGCACCGCGTCGAAGGAGCGGGGCCTCGGCGCGCGCACGCGCCGCACGTGGTACGTGAGATCGAAGTCGGGATCGACGGACCACGCCGGTGGCCCGATGCGCACTGCGGGCTCGACCACGCGTTGACGCAACCTGGGGATCAGGCGACTCCCGCGGTCGAGGCGGGCGAGAAAGCGCTGCCAGTCGGGGGCCCGGTCGAGGACGAGGGCCGTGACGATCGTGGAACGTAGGTACGGGTCGCGATCGACGCTCCACATGAGCGCGTCGGCATCACCCAGCGTGTGCTCGAACCGTTCGGGCATCTGACCTCCCCCGGTGTAGCGCCGCACGCGGCACCCGTGTCAAGCGCCGTACTTCTGGAGTCGTCCTGCGTTGGCGAGCATGAAGGCCATCAGGTCCTTCATCGGCCGGATGCCCAGGTCGCCATGTCGACACCAGCGCTCACCGAACTGCTCGACCGAGTCGCGGCCGCAGCGCTCGCTCCACACCAGCGTCGGGACAGGATGCCACGAGTGGGCAGCCATCTGGCTCGGCGTCGAGTGGTCGCCGGTGACCGCGATCACGTCGGGCCCGAGGTCCCGAAGCTGCGGGACGATCGAGTCGAGCGCCTCGATCGCCGCGATCTTCCGGGGGCGATCGCCGTCCTCTCCGGCCGAGTCGGTGCCCTTGTGGTGGAAGAAGAAGTAGTCGTAGTCGTTCCACGCGTCGCGCAGGATCCCGAGCTGGTCGTCGAGCCCGGTGGGTGCTCCGAGCACGTCCATGCCCAGCAGACGTGCGATGCCGCGGTACATCGGGTACACGGCGATCGCGGCGGCGCGCAGTCCGTACCGGTCGGCATACTGCGGGAGCTCTCGGTGGGTGTCGAAGCCACGGAGCAGCAGTCCGTTGGCCTTGGGTTCGTCGGCGAGCAGCGTGCGCGCCTGTCCCGCGAGCTCGGCAACGATCTCCGCGGTCCGCTTCGCTTCGGGCGTGCGCGGTTCCGGGTCGAGCGGCGCCACGCCGATCTGCTGCGGGTCGGTGTCGCCCAGATGCGGATCGAGGCCGTCCCCTCGCAGCACGACGAGGCATCGGTGCTCGCGCTCATGGCGGAACACGATCTCGACACCGTCGATGTGCACGCCTGCTTCGAGCTTGTCGATCACGAGGCGGGCCTCGTCATCGGGCACCCGCCCGGCTCGGCGATCGGCGATCGTGCCGTCGGGCGCGATCGTGCAGAGGTTGCCGCGCGCTGCGACATCACCGGCGCGTAGCTCGACGTCGAGCCCGGCGGCCGAGAGCGCACCCCGACCCAGCTCGAACACCTCGGGGTCGTAGCCGAAGAGACCGAGGTGCCCGGGACCGGAGCCCGGTGTGATGCCCGGCCCGACGGGCTCGCACAGGCCCGACGTTCCCTCTGCCGCCAGTGCGTCGAGGTGGGGCGCCGTGGCCTCTTCGAGCTCCGTGCCGTGCTCGGCATCGGCGTAGCCGCCGAGCCCGTCGAGGACGAGGAGGAGCAGCTTCGAATCGGCGGGCTGGATCAGCGGCGTCAGGTCCATCGCCGCGAAACGCTACTTCCCGCTCTTCTTCTTCGCCGTGGTCGTGCTGGTGGTGGCCGCCGGAGCGGTGGTGCTGGTCGTGGTCGTCGACGGAGCGGTTTTCCACGACTCGACGTCGAAGGTTGTAGCGATCGCCGCGAGCACGGCCTCGGCGATGCGATCCCCGCCGGCCCGGGTGAAGTGGATGCCGTCGCCGGCGCGCACCTGCACGATGCTGCCGTCGGGGTTCCCGAGGTAGTCGGCGTAGCCGCCGCCGGGCGGGGAGAGCACGGCCGCGGTGTCGACCCAGACGACCTTCCCGGGACGCTTCTCCGCCTCGCTCTTCACGATGTCGTTGATGTGCCGGTACCGCGTCTCGTACCGCTCGGTGTTGCGCATGGGCGGGACGCCGACCCAGAACAGGGTGGTCTTCCCATGCGCCGTCATGGAGTCCATCAATCCGCCGACGCGTCGCCGGTACTCGGCGTCCCACTCCGGGCTGCCGAGTGGCCCGACGCCGCGCTCACCGGTGAGCGTCTGGTCGTCGTTGGAGCCAATGGTCAGGACGACGGCGTCGGCGTCCAACGGGGAGACGACCTCGGCGAGGTATGCGGGCCAGTTGAACACCTCGGGCCGCGCCAGACCGGTTGCGACGTGAGCGTCGACCGGACCGAGGAGCCCGATGACGCCGGTCGAGAGCCCCAGGTTGATGAGCGACTCACCCGGCGTGATCCCGAGCGAGTCGCCCGTGATGTACATCCGGACCTGCTGCTCGGGCGAGAACGCGCGCTTGGGTGGCGGAGGCTTCGGTGAGCCCGCCTCATCGGGCACCCTCGGCGTCGGACTCGGAAGCGTGAGGTCGACGTCGTCGTCGCCGGAACGACCGATCGCCCACTGGAGCGCGGACCGCGGTCGGTCGAGAAGGAGGAAGGTGCTCACGTCGTCGAGCGGCTCGGCAAAAGAGGTAGCAACGTCGCGCTTCGCTCCGACGTCCTGCCCGAGGGCTGTCTTGTGGATGCCGGGTGCGTTCAGCAGTGCACCCACGATCAGCGCGACGATCATCGCGAGCAGGACGTGACCGATCGGCGTCGTGCGCCGCGGCGGGTCGCCGATGTGCTTCGCGGCGCGTGGGTGCTGAGCGCGTGTCGGGGCTCTTGTCATCAGAACCTGAAGTAGATGAATGGAGCAACGCCACGCGGCCCCATCGTGTTGATGACGAGGAGCGAGGCGCCGAGCATGAGACCCTGCGCTACCGGCGCGAGGTTCGAGAACCTTGCCATGAGCCGACCCCAGGTCTCACGCGGCACGTACTGCTCGAGGATCCCGGCGGCGATGGCAAGGAGCACACCCACCGTCACGAGGGGTGCGGGGTCGAGCCAGTAGGCCGGGTCGAACAGACGCTCGAGCATCTGCTCGGCGTTCGCGAACGACTCGGAGCGGAAGAAGATCCAGGCGAAGCACACGATGGTGAAGGTGATGAGTCGAGCGCCGATACGCCGGGCGCGGGTGTCGGGCGGATCGGGGAGACCGCGCGTCTCCCGGCGTGCACGGCGCCAGTGCTCGATGCAGAGGAACGCGCCGTGGATCGCGCCCCACACGACAAAGGTCCAGGCGGCGCCGTGCCACAACCCCCCGATCACCATCGTGAGCATGAGGTTGCGATACGTGCGCCACTTCCCCGAGCGGTTCCCGCCAAGCGGGACGTAGAGATAGTCGCGCAGCCAACGCGACAGCGTCATGTGCCAACGACGCCAGAAGTCTTGGATCGAGGTGGAGGTGTAGGGGCTGTCGAAGTTCTGGGGGAACCGGAAGCCGAGGAGCAGCGCGATGCCGATGGCCATGTCGGTGTAGCCGCTGAAGTCGCAGTAGATCTGCACTGCGTAGGCGACGACCGCAACGAGAACCTCGAGGCTCGAGTGCTGATTGGGCGACGCGAACACCGCGTCGACGATCTGGGTCGCGAGCAGGTTCGCGATCACGACCTTCTTGAACAGGCCGATGACGATGAGGAAGAACGCCCGACTCGAGTCGAGGTGGCGGGGGTCGTGGCGCTCCTTGAGCTGCGGCATGAACTCGGCGGGCCGGACGATCGGGCCGGCCACGACGTGCGGGAAGAACGACAGGAACACCGCGAAGTCGAGGAGCCGCCCGGGTTCGAACGTGCCGCGGTACGTGTCGATCACGTAGCTGAGGGCCTGGAAGGTGAAGAACGAGATGCCGACGGGCAGCGTGACCGCGACGATCTCGGGGGAGACGTGCAGTCCGAGCTTGTCGAGAGTGTTCGTCGCGTTGGTGACGAAGAAGTCGAAGTACTTGAAGTACGCGAGCACACCGAGGTTCGCGACGACAGCGCCGGTGAGAAGCAGCCGCTTCCTGCGATCGGTGTCGGCCCGATGAATCGCCTTGGCGAACAGCTGGTTCGCGATGGTCGATGCGGCGATCAGGAAGCAGAAGCGCCAGTTCCAGTACCCGTAGAAGAAGTACGACGCCGCGAGCATGAAGATCTTCCAGCGCCGCCGTCGGGGCATGAGGAACCAGCTCACCGGCAGGACGATCATGAAGAAGATCGTGAAGGTGACGGTGGGAAAGAGCATGCCTAACGGTGAGTCTCGCGCTCGCCGAGCTGGCGGATCGGAGAGCCGCTCAGCGCTGCGATCGGCCGCGGTCGACGATTGCGGCACGGCGCCGCTCGATCTCGTCGAAATCAACGCGGTAGTCGCGGAACACCGCTTGTTCGTGGGCGATGGCCTCGCCGACGGGGAGGGCGGCGTTGTGGTCGTAGAGCTGCTTGAGATGGCGGACGGTCGGTCCGTCGTTGCCGGCGATGTCCATCGCCAGCGAGTGGGCGGTGCTCGCCAGCTCCTCGTGTGCGACGACGCGGTTGACGAGGCCGAGGCGGTGGGCTTCGGCGGCGTCGATGAAGTTCCCCGTGAGGCTCATCTCCTTCGCACGCCGCAACCCGACCGCCATCGGGAGGTACACGCTCATCCCGCCGCCGGGGGTGACCCCGACACGCGCGTGGGTGTCACCGAAGAACGCGCGCTCCGAGGCGACGAGGAAGTCACAGCCGAGGGCGAGCTCGAAGCCGCCGGTGACGCACGCTCCGTTGATCGCGCCGATGACGGGCTTGGTCATCGCCCACACCGCTTGGATCGGGTTGGTCCATCTGAGGTCGTCGTGATCGTCGCCGCGACCGCCGGCGAGGTTCGCACCCCCGCTCCCGAGCTCCTTGAGGTCGAGCCCGGCGCAGAACGCGGGGTCGGCTCCCGTCAGCACGACGACATCCACGCCCTCGTCGTCCTCCGCCGCTGCGAGCGCCGCGCCCGAGGCCCGGTGCAGCGCGGTGTTCAACGCGTTGCGGGCCTCGGGGCGGTGCAGCGTGATGGTGCACACCCGGTCGGCCGCCTCGACTCGTACGAGATCGCTCATGGGCAAGACCGTAGATCCTGGGGCATCGGGCGAGCCTGGGGCATCGGGCGAGCTTGGAGGTCAGGCGATCTTGAAGGTCATGTTCACCTGGACCGACAGGCTCTGGGATCCCGGCTCGATCGGAGTGCCGGCGTCGGCAGCTGCGGCCTCGGGGGAGGTGGCGGCGACGACCGGAGGCTCGGGGGTGGTCCCCTCGCTGATCGTGAGGATGTCGCCGAGCTCCACGCCTGCGGCCTTGGCGAGCTGCTCGGCTTGTGCCTTGGCCCGCTTCACGGCTTCCGTGCGGGCCTGTGCGACGAGCTCGCTGTTGTCGTCGAAGGAGAAGGCGAGGCTGTTGACGATGATCTCGTCGCCGGCGACCCCGGCGGCCGCGTCGACGATCTTCCCGGCCTTCTCGAGGTCGCGGATCTTCACGTCGACGGTGTTGTTGACGCCGTACGCGATCACGTTCTCACCGTTGTCGTCGTATACGGGTGCGATGGAGAGGTTCGACGTCTGGATGTCCTTCTCGTCGACGCCCGCGTCGCGCAGCACGCCGATCAGCTTGTTGCTGAGGTCGCTGTTGTGGCTGAGGGCTTCGCCGGCGCTCTTGGCCCGGGTGCTCACGCCGACCGTGAGATCGAGCACATCGGGGGTCCCGCGCACCTGTCCCGTGCCGACGACGTCGATGGTGCGCGGGTTGTCGGTGCTCCCGCTCGACTGCCCGCTCGACTGCCCGCTCGACTGGCGGTGCGTCTGGGCGCTCGCGGCGGCGCCGCTCACCAGGACGGCACTCGCCAGGGTGATCGATCCGACCAATGCCGCGACTCGCGCGACCTGTCGCTGCCATGTTCGCATCGTTCCTCCAGAAGCTGGTGGGACTCGCAGAAGTCAGACTCGCAGAAGTGAGTGGGACTCGACGACCTTTGACGCTGAACGTGCTCTGCCGGTTCCCGGGATGTGCGTCAAGCAGGAGGCGCGGCGGACGCGTGCCCCGCTGCCGCGGCATCCTCGAGGAAGCGCGCGAGCACCGTGTCGGTCTCCTTCGCGTTGTAGATGTCCTCCTCGTACGACCAGAGGCCGTGGCCGGCATAGTGCAACACCACGGCGACCGCGAACTTGTACTCACCGGTCATGCCCGGCAGCGGGTCGAACACGTTCCAGCAGTACACGATGACGCGGTCGCCGTCGATGACGTACCACTCGACCGGGAAGCTCATGCCCGACACCGATCCCATGGTCGCGACGATCCACGCTCGGATCTCCTCCCTGCCGTGCATCGTGCCCATCTCGTGCTCGACGTAGAGCGCGTCCTCGGTGAACTGGTCAGCCCACGCGCTCCAGTCGTTCGCCACCCCGCGTGCGACGTACTTCTGGAACTCGGCGTCGACCTCTTTGCGATCGAACGTCACGGTCAGTTCACGATCCGAGCGCGGAGCGTCTCGACGCCCGGGCCCGTCAGGTCGTCGAGCGCTGCGGGCCGGCCTGCCATGGCCATGAGCAGTGCCTCACCCGGGCCGGTCACCTCGGTGCCGCCGGGGTCGCCCTTCTCCCAGTCGATGTCGGTCGCCCTGAGGTGCAATCCCTTGATGCGCTTCTTCGCCGGGAGGAAGCCGCTACCGGTCTTGGCCGTCTCGTCGAGCACGACGCGCAGGCGCTCTTCCGGGATCTGACGCGGGATGCCGAGGGCCCGCCGGATGTCCTGTTGGTGGATCAGCTCGTCGGAGAGCAATCCCGCCGCCTTCACGCCGGGAGGGGTGCGGCGCACGCCGACGGTGGCGCGCCAGTGGGCCTGAAGGTCCGTGATCGGCGCGGCGCCGCCGTTGATCGCCTCGTCGTTGAGCATCTTGTTGATGCGGAAGCCGTACTTCGCCACGGTGGCGATCGTCTTCCCGGTGGTGAGGGTGGCGCCCTCGGTCACGTGCGCCACGACGTCGCGCACCTTCCACGCCGTGCAGAGGGTGGGAGCGTCCCACTGCGCGGGCGTGAGCGAGTCGGTGAGGTCGGCGAGGTCGGTGCGCTCGGCATCGACCATCTCCCAGGTGTCCATCGTGCTTCCTCCTTGTCGCGAGCGCCCTGGAGCCTACGCTCGCCGATCGTGACCGACACCGTCCCGGACACCCTGCCGGAAGCCCTGCCCGGTCACATCTTCGACCTCGACGGTGACGTCGTCCACCCGACGCCGCTGGCGCGCGGTCCCTGGTCGCCGAACGCGATGCACGGCGGTCCTCCGGCCGCGTTGCTCGCCCGGGTGGTCGAGCGCCACGACCCGGGGCCGGCAACGTTCGTGGCCCGACTGACGATCGACCTGCTCCGACCGGTCCCGCTGGCTCCGCTCACCGTGGTCGCACGGACCAGCCGCCCGGGCAAGAAGGTGCAGTGGGTCGAGGCCTCGCTGCTGGCCGACGGCGTCGAGGTCGCTCGCGCGAGCGCGCTGCGGCTGCGCACTGCGCCGGATCTCGGTCTGCCGCTCCCGCCGGTGCCGGGGCCCGAGCTTCCGCCGCCATCGGCCAGCCCGGAGTTCCGGATCCAGTTCGGACCCGACGCACCGGTCGGCTTCTGGGCCGCGATGGACGTTCGCCAGGCGGCGGGGTCATGGACGGAACCGGGACCGGGCGCCGTGTGGTTTCGGCTGCGGGTGCCCGTGGTGGCGGGTGAGACGCCCACGCCGCTCCAGCGGGTCACGGCGGCGGCCGACTTCGGGAACGGGGTCAGCGCCGCGCTCGCACGGGGGGAGTACCTCTTCATCAACCCCGACCTGTCGATCCACCTCCACCGGTACCCGGCGGGTGAGTGGATCGGGCTCGACGCCACGACGGCGGCCGAGCCCGTGGGCGTGGGGCTGGCGGTGAGTCGGCTGCACGACGAGCAGGGCCCGATCGGCATGTCGCTGCAAAGCCTGCTCGTCGACCGCTTGTGATGAGCACCTCTGGCGGGCACCCTGTGATGGGCACCTCTGGTGGGCGAGCAGGGCTCGCGTGGCTCAGGGAGGTCGTGGGATGAAGTGCTTCGTGACCGGTGCGACCGGGGCGGTCGGGACACCCTTGGTGCGCGCGCTCGTCGAGGCGGGTCACGACGTCCGTGCGGTCGCACGCGACGACGCCAAGGCGAGGCAGCTCCGAGACGCGGGGGCGGACCCGGTCATGGTTGATCTCTTTGACGGCCCTGCGCTCGGCGACGCCGTCGCCGGTTCCGACGCGATCCTGCACCTCGCGACGAACGTGCCTCCGGTGACGCGAGTCGCCATCCCGTCAGCATGGCGCACGCACAACCGGCTGCGCACCGAGACCACCGAGTACCTGCTCGCCGGAGCCCGCGCGCACGACATCAGCACGTTCGTGAAGGAGTCGATCACGTTCACGTACCCCGACCGGGGTGCCGATTGGATCGACGAGTCGGTCGCGCCCGACACGTCGATCAAGCGGCTGCTCCCAACGCTCGAGGGTGAGCACCTGGTCGAGGCGTTCACGACGGAAGGCGGGTGTGGTGTGGTGCTCCGGTTCGGCCTCTTCTACGGGCCCGACAACCGGTCGATCGACGAGGGGCTGAAGCTGGCGCGGCTGCGAAGCTCATCGATCGCCGGTCGAGGTGACAGCTACATGTCGTCGATCCACACCGAC
>JALHSW010000437.1 GCA_022865365.1 Acidimicrobiia bacterium
CCGCGGCCTGCAGGAACCGCAACAGGCGCGTGACCCGCCCGAGCCCCACGAGCAGCACCCCGGTGGCATCGGGGTCGAGCGTGCCCGCGTGCCCGACCTTGCGCTGCCCGTAGATCTTGCGGAGCCGAGCGACGACGTCGTGCGACGTGCAGCCGGCAGGCTTGTCGACCACCACGAGTCCGTCCACCATCACGGCCTCGCTCCGCTCGGCACCATCACGGCCTCGCCTCGCTCGGCTACAGCGCGGCGCGGATGCGCGCGACGCAGGTCTCGAGATCGAGGTTGGAGCTGAACCCGGCGGCATACCGGTGGCCACCGCCGCCGTGGGCCTCCGCGACCCGCCGCACGTCGACGCCGCCGAGCGAGCGGAGGCTGACACGGATCGCGCCGTCGACCTCCTCCTTCAGCACGCACGTGACCTCGGCTTCGGAGGTGCGCCGCAGGATGTCGATGAGGCCTTCGATCTCCTCCATCTGCACGCCGTGGCGCTCGAGCATCTCCTGGGTGACGGCGGTCCACACGAACCGCTGCTCCCGCACGAGCTCGGCGTTGTGCAGCGCATCGCCGAGCAGCTGGAGGTACGCGAACCGGTGCTCCTCGAACAGGCTGCGCGACAGCGCCGCCACCGGGACGTCGAACTCGGTGAGCCGCCGGGCCATGTCGAACACCGCCGGCGTCGTCGTCTCGTACTGGAACCGCCCGGTGTCGCACACCAACGTCGCGTAGAGGCACACCGCGGCGTCGCGGTTGAGCGGGAACCCGAGGCCGTCGACGAGCTGGAGTGCGATCCAACCGCTGGCCGCCGCGTCGGGGTCGATCACGTTGATCGTGCCGTAACGGGTGTTCGAGATGTGGTGGTCGATCACTACGAGCTCTCCTGCCGCCTTCGCGTTCGGCTCGAGATCGCCGAGCCGATCGAGGGAGCCGCAGTCGAAGGTGACCATCAGCTCGGGCTCGGACGACACCTCACCCGGCGGTGTGAGGAGGTCGAGGCCCGGCAGCAGTCGATAGTGCGGGGCGACGATGAAGGGGTTCGGGAACGACGCCGTGACGTCACGACCTTCCGCCCGCAGCACGTGGAGCAGGCCGAGCGTGGAACCGAGCGCGTCACCGTCGGGGTTCACGTGACAGATCAGCGTCACCCGCTCGGCAGCGCCGATGGCGGCGATGGCGGCCCGCAGCGCGAGGTCGGGGCTCTCGCTCGCACCGGTCATGACGGCTCCTGCTCGTGCAGGTCTCGAAGGATCTTCTCGATGCGCTGCCCGGCGTCGATCGCCGGGTCCTCACGGAAGTGCAGCGCGGGAACGTACTTCATGCGGACCTCACGTCCGAGCGTGGCTCGCAGCCGGGGGGCGGCCGACGAGAGCGCCGGGGCGACGTCGGGCTTGTCGAGTGCGCCGTAGAACACGACGGCGTGGCGCAGGTCGGGGCTCACCTCGACACCCGTGATGGTCACCATCTCGAGCCGCGGGTCACTCATGCGCTCGAGCTCGTCGGCGAGCGCTTGGCGCACGACCTCGTTGACGCGCAGGCTCCGTGAGAACTTGCGGGGCGGGCGTCGCGCCACGTCACTCGCCGCCCAGGGGAAGCGGATCCGGATCGAGCCACGCAGTCTCGACGTCGAGGAGCTCGACATCGGCCGCGTTGGCGACGTGGCGCTCGATGTTGGTGAGGATCTCGCGCAGATGGCCGTCGCTCTCGGCCACTACGGCAACTGCGATCGCGGCGCGCTGCCATGTGTCCTGGTGGTCCACCTCGGCCACCGAGATCCGGAACCGATGGCGCAGCCCTTCGACGATCGGACGCAGCACCGCCCGTTTCGCCTTCAGCGAATGACTCTCCGGTACGAAGAGCTCGAAGCGGACCGCGGCGGCGTGCACCACCCCATTGTGCCGGTCCCGGGCCCCGCCGGGAGCAACCGGTCTAACGTCTTCCTCGAGCATCCACGTTCGGGGGAGGTTGCGATGGCGAAGGTGGTTCCGGGCCGTCACACGGCCGAGATCGACGGTGACTTCGTGGTGTTCATCATCGGTGCCCGAGTCAACAAGAAGCGGCGCTTGGTGACGGCGCTCCGCGCGATCGGCGGCATGCAGAAGATGCTGAAGTACCTGAGCGGGCACCCCGACAAGGGGTTGCTCGGGTACGAGACCGCCGGCTTCACGATCATCCAGTACTGGCGGAGCTTCGAGGATCTCGAGCGGTTCGCGAAGGACGCCGACGATCCGCACCTCGAGGTCTGGCGCCGGTACATGCGCATGGTGAACAAGACCGGCGAGGCGGGCATCTGGCACGAGACCTACCTGGTCCGGGCCGGCGAGTACGAGGCGATCTACAACAACATGCCCGAGCGCGGACTCGCCGCGGCGAGTCGGTTGGTCCCCGTGGCGGAGTCGTCCCGAGCCCGAGGCCGCGTCGGCGCCAAGAAGTAGGCGTCACGAACGGCACCTTGACCCCGGCGTTCACTGTCATACCCCCCTGTCATGGTGGGGGCATGTTCAAGATCGAGGAGGTCAGGGACCTCGCACGCGAAGCCGCCGCCGAGCTCGACCCGGCGTGCCTCGACGGGCGCGACGCGGCCCGGCCCGCCGTGCGCGTCCGAGTCGACCTCCCGTCGCTCCTACG
>JALHSW010000438.1 GCA_022865365.1 Acidimicrobiia bacterium
CGTTGGCGTCTTCGACTTCCCACAGGTCGACCACGGTGTCGAGGCGCCCGATGAGGTTCGACCACGCGCCGAGCAGCGTCCAGCCCCGCGCTTCCATCTCGGGGACCACCTCGGCCATGACTGCGTTGAAGCGGGCGATCTGGCCGGGGCGGATCTTCATGGTGACGTGGAGGTAGTGCGACTTCGAGCTGGGCACCCCGGGAGCATACTGACCAGTCAATTAGCGGACCAGCGCCCCTCAGCCCAGCACGGCCGGATTGCCGGTGACCCATGAGGTCTCGAGGTCTCGGTGGGTGATCCGCCACCCGGCCGGCGTTCGGGTGACCTGGTCGCGATAGCGGCCGCCGAGGGTGAAGGTCGATCCTCCGTCGACGCCTCGGCGCACGTGCTGAGCCTGGACCTCGCACTGAGCGGTGGCCGTGTCGCCGTCCAGGGTGACCAGGTGGTTGCCCACCAGATGTTGGGTCGCGTTGCAGGGATCGAGGACCCTGCTGCACCGGGCGATGATCGCCTCGATCCCGACTTCCTCGATCCCGGCCAGGTCCGCTGTCGCGTCGGCCACGAAGACGTCGTGCAGGGCGTCGTAGTCGCGTGCGTCGACCGCCTGGCAGTACCGCACGGCCAGCCCGATGATCTCGCGTTCGTCGAGGAGTCGCCGGACCGCCGCGTCGATCGAGTCGCTCATGTGCCCGCGAGCCGCTCGACGACCGGCGCGAACGTCTCGAGCACGTCGACCCCGACCGTGACGTAGGCGATACCGAACCGATCCCTCCGTTCGATGAGCGTCTCGGCGATCTGGTCGGTCGAGCCGACCAGGGTGTGGGGGTGCTGCGCGAGGTCCGCGGGCGTGAGCCCGAACATCGGGGCCATCCCTTCGAAGACGGAGTCGCGGTCGTCGCTCACCATCGTGAGGTACGAGGCGATCTCGAGCTCGACATCGTCGAACCGATCGCCGGCTCCGTCGCGAACCCACGCCAGCTTCTCGTCGGTACGGTCGGCGGTGCCCGAGGTGAAGCCCTCCGGGCCGATCCGGCCCGAGCGGTTGTCGAAGTTCAGGCTCACGATGTCGGCGAGTGCGCCGGCCATCCGCAGCACCCGGGGGGACCCACCGCCGAGCATGATGCGGGGCGCGTGCGTGAGCGCGGGCACCGCGGTGAAGCCGTGTGCGTTCACGTGCGCGCCGGAGACATCGATCTCGCCTCCGGCGAAGTACGCGCGCATCAAGGCGGTCGTCTCGGCGAGCCGATCGACCCGCGCCGGTGCGGGGTCGAAGGCGATGCCCATCGCGTCGTACTCGGCCTCGAGCCACCCGGCACCGAGTCCGACCTCGAGGCGGTCACCAGCGAACCAGGCGATGGTCGCGAGCTCCTTGGCCAGGACGACCGGCTGGTGGTAGTCGACGCAGAGCACTCGGGCCCCGATGGTGATCTCGGTCGTCGCCTCGGCTGCGATCGCCATCGCGGGGATCGCCGCGACAACTTGGACGGGGTGGTTGGTCGGATCGAGGGCGGGGCCGGGACCGATGTAGTGGTCGGCGAGGTGCAGGGCCGAGTACCCGAGTGTCTCGGCCCGGCGCGCCAGTGTGCGCCAGGCGTCGGGCGACTCGGGCGCGTACGCCTGCACTCCGAAACGGAACGGACGTGCCGTCATGATTGGCTCCCGTCGATCGAGTTCATGAATCGGCCGGTCAGGTCGGGTGCACCGAGGTAGTACGGCGTGAGCCGACGGGTGCGGAAGCGCCAGCCGTCGGCTTCGCGTACGTACTCGTCGTCGTAGGCGGCGA
>JALHSW010000439.1 GCA_022865365.1 Acidimicrobiia bacterium
CTTCGGGCAATCGCTTCCCTTCGCGGAGCTGATGGTCGTGCAGATCGGCGCCGGGATGCTGGGTGGCGCGGCGCCGGTCCCGGGCGGCATCGGCGTGACCGAAGCCGCACTCACGTCCTTGCTCACCGGGTTCGGCATCCCTGCGGCCCCCGCGCTCGCGGCCGTGCTGCTCTTCCGCCTGATCACATTCGTGATCCCGCCGATCTTCGGGTTCTTCACCCTCCGGTGGCTGCGCGCCAAGGGCTACGCGTAGCTCTCGTCAGCCGCGGGCGGCGACCGGGCGGGCGTGGTGGGCGAGATCGATCGCTCCGTCCGAGAAAGTCGTCATCACGACGGCCGCTCGAACGAACGCCAGGTGCGTGAACGCCTGAGGCGTGTTCCCGAGCTGACGACACGCGACCGGGTCGTACTCCTCCGAGAACAGCCCGACGTCGTTGGCGATCCCCGCGAGCTTGTCGAAGAGAGCGCGAGCTTCGGTCGCGCGGCCCTGGCCCACGTAGTTGTTCACGAGCCAGAACGAACAGGGCAGGAACGCTCCCTCTCCCGGCGGCAGTCCGTCGTCGCCCGTCTCGCTCCGGTAGCGAAGCACGAACCCGTCCTGCAGGAGCTCGCGTTCGATTGCGGCCACGGTCCCGATCATGCGCTCGTCGGTCGCAGGGAGGAACCCGGTGGCCGGGATCTGGAGCAGGGCCGCATCCAGGTGCTTCGAGCCGTACGCCTGCACGAACGAGCCCAGCTCCGGGTCGAAGCCCTCGCTGCACACCTGGGCGTGGATCTCGTCGCGCGACTGCTTCCACTGGGTGAGGGGTGCGGGCAGGTCGTGCTGCTCGGCCGAGAGGATCGCGCTCTCGAACCCGAGCCAGGCCATGACCTTGGAGTGGACGAAGTGCTGGCGGTCGCCGCGCATCTCCCACAGGCCGTCGTCAGGGTGCTGCCACGCGCCTTCGAGGAAGTCGAGGATCGCGACCTCGAGCTTCCACGCCTCGTCGGCGTTGCCGCACGAACCCGCGACTGCCGGATCCACACTCCTCATCATCGACAACGAGGCAAGGGTCTCGCCGTACACATCGAGCTGAAACTGGTCGCTCGCGGCATTTCCGACGCGCACCGGCGCCGAGTCTTCGTAGCCGGGGAGCCAGGGCAGCTCGAACTCGTCAAGACGCCGCTCGCCCCGGATGCCGTACATGATCTGGAGCTTCGACGGCTCGCCCGCCGCGGCCCGCAGCAGCCAGTCGCGCCAGGCGAGCTCCTCGGCGTCGTACCCACCACTCATCAGCGCGAAGAGCGTGAGCACCGAGTCGCGGAGCCAGCAGTAGCGGTAGTCCCAGTTGCGCACGCTCCCGATCCACTCGGGGAGCGACGTCGTCGGCGCGGCCACGATGCCGCCCGTCGGTGCGTAGGTGAGCGCCTTCAGCGTAATGAGGGAGCGCATGACGAGGTCGCGAGCCTCACCAACGTAGGTGCACTGCTTCGACCACTTGCGCCACCACGCCTCGGTGCGCTTCACCGCGTTGACTGCGCTCGACTCGCGCGGTGCCGCCTCGTGCGACGCGTACCACGCGAGCGTGAACGGCACCTGGTCGCCCGCATCGACGACAAAGTCGGCCACGGTGGAGGGCCCGGCACCACTGACCGTGACCGGCGTCGTCAGGACCATCGAATTGGGGCCGGCGGTCGCGTGCATGCGCCCGTCCCGGTTGGTGACCCACGGGAGGTCCTGGCCGTAGTCGAAGCGCATCCGCAGGTCCATGTGGATCGGGACCCGGCCCGAGACGCCATCCACGATCCGCACGAGATCGACGGTCTTCCCGCGGATCGGCATGCAGTCGACGATCCGGACCACACCGTCGTCGGTGTGGAAGGTGGTCTCGAGCACGAGGGTGTCGCCCCGATACCGGCGCTCGACCCGCTGGATGCCTCCGGCTGGCGCCAGCAGCCAACGACCATTGTCGATCGTCCCCAGGAGCGCAGCGAAGACGGCACCCGAGTCGAACCGGGGTGCGCCGAGCCAGTCGATCGAGCCATCCCGGGCCACGAGCGCGGCGGTCTGGGTGTC
>JALHSW010000440.1 GCA_022865365.1 Acidimicrobiia bacterium
AGCGGGGGTCGTCATCGTGGGGGGAACGTCGCAGCCAGGCTCAACTCCGCCGCCGTTGCTGGGGGGCATCGAGCTCCCATCGTGCAGCGATGTCGTCGCGCACAACGGACGAGTCGTCCGATTCCGAGGTTGGGTCGCGTCGACGCGGGGGCACTCTACGGGAGCCCGCGTCCGAGTCGGATCGGGCAGACCGCGCGAGGTCGCGGCCGACAGACCCCGTCCCGACGTGATCGACGCGATCGGCCCCGAACACGGGGTCACCGATCCTCGCGTCGGCTTCGAGTTCTACGTCGATCTCCCGCGCCGCGCCCGCCGGACGACCATCGAGGTCGAGCTCACCGATGGCGAGCTCTCGACGCCGCCACAGGTCTTCCGGGTGGGTGATCCCGAGCCGGCGGTGCTCGAGACGTTCGAAGGCGACAGCCAGGCGAAGCGAGAGCTCGCAACTCGATACCTCGAGGGCCACGGTCTCGAGTTCGGCGCGCTGCATCAGCCCCTTCATGTCGACTCGGCGCGTGCGACGGTCAGCTATGCGGATCGACTCACGGAGCTCGAAGCACTTGACACCTTCCCTGAGCTCCGTGAGCATTTCTCCGATGCCATCGTCGAGCCGGACTACATCGTGGACCTCGATGCCGGCGACCTTTCGTCATTCGGGGCAGAGACGTTCGACTTCTTCATTGCCAACGACGTGATCGAGCACCTCGCAAATCCGCTGCGCTTCCTCGAGGCGGTCCACGACGTGATGCGTCCCGGGGCGCTGTTCTTTCTCAGTGCACCCGATCGCGACTTCACCTTCGACGTCGACCGGAAGCGAACCTCCAACCGCCACCTTTGGCACGAGTACCGCGACGGAGTCAAGACTGTGGATGACGCGCACATCAATGACTTTGTCCGGCACTCCGAACACGAACCGGTGCCTTCCGACGCGGCGCAGCGCGCCGAGTTGTTCACCTGGCATCGTGACCGCAGCATCCACGTCCATGTGTGGGATCAACGGTCGTTCGACAAGTTCCTCGAATTCGCGATCGCGCGTCTCGGTCTGCAGTTCAGCATCCTCGATCGGGCGACGTCACGAGAGGCGGCCGGCGCGATGGTGTACGTCCTGCAGAAGCGGTGACCGCCGCGCCTCGGTCCCGCGCCCAACGGATCGCGATCGCGTGCGTGTTCGTCATCGCCGCGACGGTCCTGCAACTGCTGCGCCAGCGGGGCCAGCATCCCTGGGACACGATCGCACCCGACGACGGGACGGGCTACCTACAAGCCGCCTGGTCGGACCATCCGGTCTCCCTGATCTGGACCCAATACGCCGGATACCTCCAAGTGGGCATCCGTCTCGTCGCAGCTCCACTCGCGCTCCTGCCCCTTTCGTGGGCCGCGCGCTATCTGGCCGTCGCCGGCGCGCTGTCCCTGAGCTTGATGGGCCTCTTCGTGGTGCGTGCGAGTGAAGGACTCGTGCGCCAACCATCGCTGCGGTGGCTCCTGGGCCTGGTGCTCGTCCTCGGCCCCGCCGTGGGGCTCGAAACGTCGGCGCTGATCTCGGAGCTCCAGTTTCCGCTCTTCTTCGCCGCGTTTTGGGCGGTGCTCGCAGTCGGCGGGCCGCGATGGTTCACGCTGACTCGGATGGTCGTGGTGGGCCTTGCGTGTCTGAGTAACCCGATCGCGCTCTCACTGATTCCTCTCGCCGTCGTGGTCGCCGTCGCGCGTCGTCGTCGCACGGAATATGCCGTCACCGGGGCCCTTCTCGTTGGAGCACTCGGCCAGGCGATCACACTGCTCACGGTTCCGACTCCGCCACCCCTTGTCCCTCGGACTCTGGACGGGGTTGTGGGCATCTACGGTCAGCGGGTCGTCGCAGGGACCGTCGTCGGCGAAGAATGGCTGCAGAGCGCCTGGCTGCGTCATGGCTCGTCGCTGAGCGTGGTTTCCGTCATGGTTGTGCTCGCGCTGGTGCTGCTCTTCGGTGCCACAACTGTTCGGAGCCAATGGTGGTATGCCGCAGCAGCGCTTGTGTGGTCATGCGGGATCCTCGTGTTCGCGCTCTACACCCGAGGGTTGGTGCCGTTCCTGCTCGCGCGACCCGACTTCTTTACTCATGCCGGCGCGCGGTACGTGCTCATCCCGAGTTGGCTCCTCGTCTCGGCCCTTGTCCTGCTCGCCGGAGGACATCCGCGCGCAGTGCCCGCGTGGCTCGGGCGCTG
>JALHSW010000441.1 GCA_022865365.1 Acidimicrobiia bacterium
ACCTGCACAAACGCGCTATTCGAGGTCACTCCAGTCCTCGGGGTTGCCGGGGGTGTGCGCTGTGCCGACGCGCGTGAGTCGTTCCTTCTGCTCAGGTCGCGTGGAGCGCTGTGCGCCTGGATTGGTCACCAAAGAATGACTGATGCCCGCGACTTCCTCGCACTCGTCGTCGGGCGAGGCTTGTTCGACCAGCCGAGATCGCGGAACTAGCCGCGGCGGGTCAGCCGGTAAACGTGACCGGCGCGACAACCGCGGGCGCGACAACCGGGAAGGTGTTGGTCACCGTCACCGTGACCGCTTCTCCTGCGAAATTGATGTCGAACTTGATCGGATCGGCTTGGGGACCGAACGTCGTGCAGAACGTGTCGGGCGGCTTGATGATTGAAGCGGGGTCGACGGTATCGGTGCCGTTCGCGAGCGCGGCGAGGTTGTCGGCGCACTCGTAACTCGTCGTGGTCGCGCCACCGGAGGCCGTCTCGGTGACGGAGCACGGCGTACCGCCCTCGAACGTGACCGTGTTCGTCCCGTCGGGAACTGCTTCACCCGCCGCGTTCACGGTGAAGGCGAAGTCCAACTCGTCGGTGGTGGCGCCACCGTCCCCGGGAACGAAGATCTCCGCTGTGTTGCACGCGAGGTGAATGGTGAACTTGGTGCCCGGCGGGGCATTCACCGCTACCTTCTTGATCGTCGCGGTCTTGTCGGGCGCCGGACCAGTACCCGCACCCGCACCTACAACCGGGAAGACGAACGCCGCGCCCACCAACCCCAGCACCGTCACGAGCACCATGAAACGTCGCATCACGAACCCCTCCGCCTAGGTCGCCGAGACTCTAGCCGCGCCCCACCCAAGACATCGCCCTCGTCGCGACGGGTCCTGCTCGACCAGCCGGGGTCGCGGAACTAGCCGGTGAACCTGATCGCGACCACGATGGGCACGACCTGGACTTCGACTGCACCGATGTCGCACTTCCCGCCCGACTGCTCGGGACGTGCCAGGCCCCGCTGGTCGGTCGTGATGCCCGTGGCCAGCGGAGGCGTCTGACACGCCGCATTGAGGATCGCGTCGATCAACGGGCTGCCCGACTGGGGAAGGCGCGTCTGGGTCGGGCCACCGTTGCTCGCCAAAGCTCCCAGCCCCGGGTCGCCACCGCTCTGCTTGTCGGTCCCGTCCGTGAAACCGCAGGACGCGTCGTCCGAGAAGTTGTAGCCCGCCGACGGCGGCGGGGAGAGGCCGTCGATGCCGCAGTTGAAGACCCCGCTAGGCCCGACCGGTTGCGCGATCACCGAGCCGAAGACCGACGAAGTTGCAAAGCGCGCAACCACGAGGTTCGCGACAGCGGGTCCTCCCTGCGCGATGACGTCGTCATCGGGGTCGGCAGCGGCACTCGCGTCCGGCGCCGACGTGCAATCGATACCAACGGTGGTTCCGCAGGGGAAGGGGTTCAACGGCGCGCTGCAGGGTGTGGAGTCGATCGCGTTCTGGGTGATCGTCGAGTACGCGATGCTGATCGACGGCGCGAAGATCTCGTTGTTGCGCCCGCCCGACTCGATCCCGCCGATCAAGGGCGCGGAGTTCCCGGTGATCGTCGAGTTGACGATCGTGAGGTGTCCGGCCTTTGATCGGACCGCACCGACAGTCTTGTCTGCATGGTTGCCGCTGATCGTGGACCGGATGATGGTGGTGTCGCCGTCCTCGTTCTCGATCGCACCAGCATCCGCCGAGGTCGGCTTTCCCACCACGTCCCTGGCGCAGTTGTTCGTCAGGGTCGAGTCCTCCACGACGAGCGTGCCGCCCGAAGTGTCGGAGAAGCGTCGATTCATGTCGATGGCGCCGCCGTCTTGGCCGCTCGTCTCGCGTCCACCGGTCAGCGTCACCTGGCGCAGCGTCACGTCACTTTTGTTGTCTGGATACAGGCTCAGGACGCGGTACGGGCACGTCTGGGTGATCGTGTGACCGTGCCCGTCGAGGACGACGGGGGCTTTTGTCGTGCGCTCGTAGCGGAGCGAGCAGTCGACGATCGTGATGTCGCCCTGCAAGTCGATCTGGGAGTCGGCGATCCACGCGGCATGGAACTCGGCCTCGGTCGACACGCTGGTCGCCCCCGCCGAGGAAACCCCCACCGCGACCAACGACCCCGCCGCCAGCACCACACCCGCCAGAACCCCGCACAGTCTCCGCATGACGAAGGACCCTAGCCGCGAAGCCCGGGGCTCCCAGGGAGCGGAGCCGTTCCGAACGAGCGCCCTATTCGAGGTCGCTCCAGTCCTCGGGGTTCGGCTCGTCGTACTCGCCGAGCACCTCGGCGTCGACGGCGTCCAGCTCCACGAGGCCGCGCATCGAAGGCGGGGCGTCGGCCGAGTACACGAGGACGCGCCACGACGGACGCGAGCGCAGACCGCGCCAGCCGAGCTGCGCTGACGCGTGGCCGACGGGGAACCCGACGGTGCGGCTCGCGACCGCGAGTGCTTCGGTCTGGTCGATCTTCAGGGGCCATGCCGCGAGGAAGTGGTAGCCCGCGACGAGCAGGAGGAAGACACCGGCACCGATCAGCCCGCTGTTCCCGCTGCTGAGGCCGCCCGCGAGGGCGAGTCCGCCGATGACGACATGGATCCAGCCCGCGATCCGGCGGCGGCGGATGTCGGGGAAGAGGTACGGGCCGACGTAGGCAGTGACGTCGAGCTCGCTCGGGAGCACGTCCCCAGCCGCCACGGCGGCGAGAGGTCCGGCATCAGCGTTCTCGTCGGCCACGGCCCGAGGCTAACGGGAGTCGACCGGGCCGGTGGCACGGGTCGCGTCGGCTCGGTGCCGGCTGAGGATTCGGGGCTCTCGGGTCTGGGCGGGGACGACATCCCGTCACTCGCCTTGACATCGAACATGTGTTCGTGTAGGGTGGGGTTGTTGGCCGGGGTCGTGGAAGCCCCCCTCTCCTCCCTTCCGCCGTTCGTGTCGCTCGCTTTCGCGTGTCGCT
>JALHSW010000442.1 GCA_022865365.1 Acidimicrobiia bacterium
CTCTCGGCGCCTGTGGTCAGCCGTGAAGGACACCGGACAAGAGGGTGGGTGTCGCCTGCGACAACCACGTATCCCCGGTCGACCAGGGTTGCTCGTCGCCACTCCTCTGCGCTTCGCGATCGAACTCTGGGATACAGGTCAGGGGCCGCACGACCGCGTCGCCCGAGACGGGCAGGAGCACTTCCGCCAGATCTCATGCAGCAGGCTCGCCGAGACGAGCGCGAGGCGACACGGCGACCGCTACTGCTCCGGATATCCCCCTCTTGGAAGCGCGGCTCCAGTTCGGGCCTCTGTCTTCCGACACCTTCATTCGGGAAACGGGAGGGGCCATGAGCGCACTCGTCGAAGAGCTGTTCTTTCGATTGGCACTGTTGCTGGCGGCGACATCGTTGGCGCTGGGCGCCACCGCAGCGGTCGGCTGACCTCTCCGAGACGCTCGGTCGCTCCACGAGCGGTCAGGGCGGGCCGATCCGGTAGAAACCGTGGGAGAGCGTGAGCACGTAGAGCTCGCCGCTGTTGTCCTCGGCGAACGAGGTCGGCCCGGCGGCGGCGACTCCGAGGTCGCGGTTCGTGGCGGTCGCACCCGAGCGAGTGAGGGCGCGGATCCTGCCGTTGCAGTTGTCGGTGTAGAGGTATTGGCCGACGAGCCCGGGGATGCTCGACCCGCGGTACACGTACCCGCCGATGATCGCGCAGTCGCCGTGACTGTGGTCGACGTCGAAGATCGGGTCGATGAGCGTGCCACCGGCGGAATTCGGGAGAGTCGCGTCGGGACCGGCGATCGTGCCCTCCCGGCGGTTCCATCCGAAGTTCGCCCCCTTGCCCCCCGGGTGCGTTGCGTCGCCGGCGGCGACGAAGTCGGCCTCCTCGCGTGCGCCCTGACCGACGTCGCCGACCCAGAGGTCGCCCGTGCTGCGATCGAACGACATGCGGAACGGATTGCGCAGGCCGTATGACCAGATCTCTCCCCTGGCGGTGCCGCCGGTGTCGGTGACACCGACGAACGGGTTGAGGGGCGGGATGGTGTATCCCAAGACCCCGGACGGGGTTGGGTCGATGCGCACGATCTTGCCGAGGAGCGTCTGGAGGGACTGGCCGTTGCCGCCGACCGCGTGGTTGTTCGCGGCGTAGTTGGGAGCCCCGTCGTTCCCGCCGCCGCCATCGCCCAGCGCGAGGTAGAGCATGGCATCGGGACCGAACAGCAGCGAGCCCCCGTTGTGATTGGCCTGCGGCTGGGGGACCGTGAGCACCTGACGGCGCGTCTCGACGTTGAACACGCCGGGTACCGCGGCCGAGACCGCGAACTCGTCGACGACGGTCGCACCGGTCCCGGTGGCCGAGTAGTGGACGTAGAGTTTCGTCCCGTCGGGGGAGAAGGTCATGCCGAGCAGCCCGCGCTCCCCACCGCCCTGGATCACCAGGCTGCTGAGGTCGAGCACCTCGACCCGTGTCGCGCCGGTGACGGCGAACACGTGTCCCGGCAGCGTCCCCACGTAGAGCGTGGAGTCGGCCGGCCGCGTCGCCATCGCGATCGCGGCGGCGCCACCGAGATCGTTGACCTGCGTGAGGCTCACCGACGGGGCCGGGGTCGGCGCTGGTGAGGTCGGCGGGGGTACGGGCGACGGTGGAGGCGGGAGCTGACACGCAGCTGCGACGAACGCCACGACGAGGACCGCAAGGGCGGTGCGGCGCATGCGTCGAGGGTAGCCACCCATCGGCGCCTCCCCATCGGGCTAGTGGATCGGTTTCATCCGGGCATCTATCGGCATCTCTGCGTCGCTTCTCGAGCGCGGGCCGACGCGTGTAGGCGGGTATGAGCGTCGCGGCCAGGCCGCCACCGAGCGATAGCCTCGGGCTCGTGGCCCGAGTTGCGCACTACGAGGATGCCGCCGTTCGCGTCGACAAGCTCGTCGTCGGGCCGGTCGAGAACAACGTCTTCATCGTGCGATGCAAGCGCACGGGCGACGCCGTCCTCCTGGACGCAGCGAACGAGCACGAGCTGCTGCTCGAGGTGTCCCGAGCCACCGGTGTGCGGCGAGTCCTCACGACCCACGGGCACTGGGACCACATCCAGGCCGTCACCGCGATGCGCGACGCCGGGATCGAGGTTGGCATCGCGTCCGATGACGCCGCGATGCTGCCGTCGTACGACTTCGTGATCACCGACGACGAGGTCTACGGGGTCGGCGATCTCCGACTGCGCGCCATCCACACGCCCGGGCACACCAAGGGATCGACGTCGTTCCGGCTCGAGGGAACACCGCTCGTGTTCACCGGCGACACCCTCTTTCCCGGTGGGCCCGGCAACACGAGCACCCCCGGCGCGAGCTTCGAGGACGTGCTCGCGTCGATCGACCGTCGGCTCTTCACCTTGGCCCCCGACACGCTCGTGCTCCCCGGCCACGGCCTCGACACCACGATCGGCGAAGAGCGCCCCCACCTCCAGGAGTGGGCCGACCGCGGCTGGTAGCACCTCAACCCTGTTTGTGCTCTCGCCGGGCCTCTGGCCCAGGCGAGAGCACACTCAGAAGCGTCACGCCGCCCCGACGCCGGGCGTCTGCGGCGCATGCGCTACGACGATCTCGCCGCGCGGCTGGCGGCCCGCCAGCTCGGTCTCCTGACGCTCGCACAGGTTCGTCGCATCGGCTTCTCCCACGACGCGGTGCGACACCGGGTCACCACGGGCCGGTGGACACGCGTCCGCACCGGAGTGTTCGCGGTCGCCGGCGTCCCATCGACCGCCGAGCAGGCTGTGCTGGCTGCGGTGCTCGCCGCCGGAGATCCAGCCGTCGCCTCCCACGGGACGGCCGGTCGGATGTGGGACCTGCCGCTCCCGCAACGCGACGTGATCGAGCTCACGACACCGATCGAACGCCAGCGCCGCCTCCCGGGAGTCCGAGCCCATCGGAGTGGGACGCTCGACGAACGCGATGTCGCCACCGTCCGCCGCGTCCCTGTCACCAGCGTCGCTCGGACGTTGCTCGACACGTCATCGCGGATCGACGACGCGACCATGGGAGCCGCACTCGATCACGGTCTCCGCGTGGGGTCGGTCACGCTCTCGGCGATGCGGGAGATCGCGAGACGGCTGCCGACGATCGCACACGGCCGGAGCCCGGCGAGAGTCCAGCGAGTGCTGGCGGCGCGCATTCCCGGCTACGACCCGGGCGACAGCGAACTCGAGACCCTGGTGTGGGAGTTGATCGCGTCTGCGGGCTTGGCGCGCCCGGTGCGTCGTTATGTGCTGCGCGGGCCGATTCGGAAGTTCGTCATCGACCTCGCCTACCCACGCGAGCGGATCGCGATCGAGGTCGACGGCTTCGAGCCCCACCGGAGCCGCACGGCATTCGACAACGACCGAGAACGCCAGAACGCGCTCGTCCTCCTCGGCTGGCTCCTCCTGCGATTCACCTCCCGCTCGACCGAGACCCACATCATCGACTCGGTCGCCAATGCCTTGTCTGTGCGCGGAGCGGTGCCAGAACCCCCGTGAGTGCACAAACAAGAAAGCGGGGTCAGGTGGCGAGGGCCTCAGTTCCCCAACACCTCGCGGTAGACGGCTCTCGTCCGCTCGATGCAGCGCTCCCAGGTGAAGTCGTCGGCGCGAGCGCGGCCGGCACTCGCCAAGCGTCCCCGCTCAGCGTCGTCCCGGAGCAGCTCGACGAGCGCGTCGCCCCACGCGATCACGTCGGTCGGCGGCAAGTAGCGCGCGGCGTCGCCTCCGACCTCTTGCAACACGGGGATGTCGGACGAGAGCACCGCAGTCTCCTGGGCCATCGCCTCGAGCACGGGAAGACCGAAGCCCTCGTGCAGGCTCGGGAACGCCAGAAGGTCGGCACCGCGGTACAGCGCAACGAGGCGATCGGCCCGGATCGGCCCGGTGAAGCAGATGCGATCTCCGAGCCCGCGCGCCGGTTCGCGAATGGCGTCGGCGGTATCGAGCCAACCCGCCGAGCCGACGATCACCAGGCGATGCGGCAGATCGCCCGCGCGCACCACCGCGCCGAAAGCCTCGATGAGCACCGGAAGGTTCTTGCGCGGCTCGAGGGTCCCGACCCAGAGGACGTACGGGTCGTCTCCCACGTCGAGGGCCGCCCGGGTCGCCGCCACAAGGCCGTGGCCCACGGTCATCTGCGCGACGCCGTGGGGAACGATCCGGATCTTCTCCATCGGGATCGGCGTGCGCGACGTGATCTCATCTGCCGCGGCGAGCGTTGGCGCGATGACGATGTCGGCGCGCTTGGCCGCCGCGATGCTGCCCCGTTCGTGGAACCACCGACCGCGGCGGGTGTACGTCTCGGGGAACACGAGCGTTGCCGCGTCGTGTGCCGTGACGATGAGCGGCACCCCGCTCGACGGAGGCACGGCAAGCGAAGGCGCGTGGACGAGGTCGATGCCACGCAGCGAACGGTGCAGCAGCCCGAGTGGCGGCGCGCCCAGCAGGTTCCACGTGTCGTAGAGAAGCGGGCGCGGGAGCGAGAGGCGGACCGGGTCGAGCTCGCTGAGGCCGAACCCACCGAGTGCGGCCTCGATCGTGCGACGCCGGTGGCGGGCAACGAACGGCACCACCTCGACGTCGTCGCCATCGCCGGATCCGGACTGGGGCAGTAGCCTCGCCAGCTCAGCGGCGTACCGACCGATGCCGCCGGGCGGGCGCTGGAGCAACTGTTCGACATTGAGGGCGACGCGCATGATCCGGCTGCTTTCGATTCAACCCGTCGCCGAGCGCGGCGGGTCGGACCAGTGCCTCGTGGGGATGCTGCGCAGCCTGCCACCCGCAGAGTTCGCGTGCCATGTCGTGGTGCCATCGGAACCTCCGCTGCGGGCCGAGTTCGAGGCGGCCGGGGCCACCGTGCACGTGGTTCCGATGCGCCGGATCTCCACCAGCCACGGCATCGGCAACTGGACCGGGTATGCCGCCGGCTGGCCGGTCGCGGCGACCCGCCTCACGCGGCTCGCGCGCCGAATCGGCGTCGACATCGTGCACTCGAACTCGCTGCACTCCTGGTACGGCTGGGCCGTGGCCTCCGCGAGTCGACGCCCCCACGTCTGGAGCGCACGTGAGATCGTCGTGCAGTCGCGAGCCGCCCTTCGGGTGGAGCGATCGCTCGCCCGCCGTGCCGACCTCGTGATCGCGATGTCCCGGGCGGTGGCCGCGCAGCTCGACCCTCGCAACGTCGCGGTCGTGCACGAGAACGCCGACGCCGCCATCTTCCGACCGTCGCGCGCTGGCGCCTTTCGTGCCCGGGTAGGCATCCCGGACGACGCGCTCGTGGTTGCGGTCGTGGGCCGGATCGACACGTGGAAGGGCATCGACGTGTTGCTCGAGGCCTGGCCCCACGCGAAGGCCGTTCGCTCGGACCTCCTCCTGGTCGTGGCCGGCGGCCCCGTCGCAGGGAAGACCGACTACTTCGCAGCCCTCACCGCGCGCGCCCACGGCCTCGCCGACGTGCACTGGC
>JALHSW010000443.1 GCA_022865365.1 Acidimicrobiia bacterium
AGAACGGGAGGCAGCGGTCGCGCTCGTCGGTCGTGGGCTTGTTGTCGGGCGGCGCGCAGCGCACCGCGGCCGCGATGTAGGCGTCGCGCACGGTGAGGCCGTCATCGGTGCTGACCGACTCGGCCTGGCTCGCGAGGCCGACACGGTGCAGTGCGGCGAAGAGCCAATCGCCGGAACGATCTCCCGTGAACATCCGACCGGTGCGGTTCGCGCCGTGGGCGGCCGGCGCGAGCCCGAACAGGAGGATCCGAGCGCCCGGATCGCCAAAGCCCGGCACCGGGCGACCCCAGTACTCCTCGTCGCGGAAGGATGCCCGCTTCTCGCGGGCGACCTGCTCACGCCACTCGACGAGCCGCGGACACGCACGGCAAGCCGTGATCTCCTCGGCCAAGGTTCGGAGCGCGGCGGGCTGGGGCACGATGCGCATCGTACGAGTCGCCACCCTGCCAGCCTCGCTCTACTCCTGATCCTGGTCGCGCTCGCTCGGCATCGGGATACCCGACGCCGCTCCTGCGGAGACGCTCGGCTGCTCCTACGCCCTGGTCGCGCTCGCTCGGCATCGGGATACCCGACGCCGCTCCTGCGGAGACGCTCGGCTGCTCCTAGGCTCCCCTCTTCGTGCGACTGCTCCTGATCGTGAACCCGACCGCGTCTTCGATGACACCCCGGCGGCGCGTCAAGGTGCAGCAGCTGCTGGGCGAGCATCATCGCCTCGAGGTCGCCGAGACCTACCGGCGTGGCCACGCCACGCGGCTCGCCCGCACCGCGGCCCGAGACGGCATCGATGTCGTCGTCGTCGCCGCCGGGGACGGGACGCTCAACGAGGCCGCCGACGGGCTGATCGGCACCGAGACTGCCCTCGCCCCGCTCCCGGGCGGCTCGACCAACGTGTTCGCCCGGACGCTCGGCATCCCGCACTCGATCATCCCTGCGACCGAACAGCTGATGGTCTCCCTCGACGCGCAGTCGTTCCAGCGGGTCGGTGTGGGCGCCGGGAACGGGCGACACTTCCTCTTCCACCTCGGGGCCGGGTTCGACGCTGAGGTGATCGAGCAGGTCGAGCGGCGCCACTGGGTCAAGCGTTGGCTCGCTCATCCCGTCTTCGCGGTCACCGCCGCGACCACGTTCCTGCGCGGCTTCGACCGCGAACGACCGGCGTACCGCGTCGAGGACGCTGACGGTACGCCGATCGCCGACGGGTACTTCGCGATCGTGTCGAACACCAAGCCGTACGCGTTCTTCGGTCCCCGTCCGCTGACAGTCACACACGAGGCCGGGCTCGACCGTGCGCTCGCCCTCACGATGTTCACCCGGCTCGAGGTCGGGCCGACGATCGCGGCTATCGGCTCTGCACTGGCGCGTGGCAAGCGGCTCTCGAAGAACGATGCGGTTCTCCAGCGCGCCGACCTCGAGACCCTCACGTTCGTCGCGTACCAGGGCCCGTTCCCGTGGCAGGTCGACGGCGACTACCTGGGCGAGGTCGAGCGGCTCGAGGTGCACTACGTGCCGGACTGCCTCACCCTCGTCGTGCCCCGGGCCCGGGGGAAACCGCACTAGCTCAGCCCGCCGAGAGCACCCGGAGGGCGACATCGGGCACGTCGGTGATGATCGCCGCGACGCCCGCCGCAGCCAAGCGCACCATCTCCTCCTCGTCGTTCACCGTCCACACGTTGATCGCCACATCGACCTCGCGGGCCCGGGTCACGATCGGGACCGCCGTGTCCTGGCCGAGCAACGCGAAGAACGGGTGCAGCGAACCGTGGCCCCGCTCCGCGCACAGGGCGATGCCTTCGAACGGGTCGAGCATGGAGAGGAACCCCGTCGGGATCGAGGGCTCGAGCGCGCGCACCCGGTCGACCGTCGCCAAGTTGAACGACGACACGAGCACGTCGTCGCGCCGGTCGCGAGCATCCAGCAGCTCGACGACATGCTCGGCAACCCGGTCGGCCGCGTCGTAGTCGGCGTCGGTCGGCAGGTTCTTGATCTCGACGTTCACGAGCGATCCTCTGCAGACGTCGAGCACCTCTCCGAGGGTGGGGATATCGGGTCGGGCCTCACGGATCTCGACGAGGCTCCGCTCAGCGAGGATCCCCAGCCCCAGCGCCTCGGCGTCGTGGTGGACGACCAGGCCGTCGTCGGCGGCACGGTGGACATCGAGCTCCACGCCGGCGGCACCCTGGTCGAGCGCGGTGCTGAACGCTTCGAGCGTGTTCTCGGGGGCGACCGTGCGGGCGCCCCGGTGCGCCAGGACGAGCGGCCGGGCGAGCGGCCGGGCGAGGGGGGGCACGACGGGCGAGCGAGGCACGGCCCGGGAGCCTACGTGGCGAGGTCGACGACCAGGTCGCGACGCGAAACCGCAGGTCAGGGCCCTTGTGCCTGAGGTCGCATGGCCCGTAATCTTCGCTTTGCCTCGAGGGTGGCTCGCCCCGGGGACCCGGTGCGGTCGGCGCACCCACGCTCGATCGCCACGCCTCCGGGTGCGGCCCTCGAGCCACCAGGAGGGGAAGAGCATTGGCACTCACTTGGATCCGCACGCACGACTGGGATGTCGATGACTGGCGCGATCGGTCCGCGTGTCTTGACTCGGACCCCGACGTCTTCTTCCCGATCGGCACGACCGGCGCCGCGCTCGAGCAGATCGAGACCGCCCGCCGCATCTGCACCGCGTGCCTCGTCAGCGACGAGTGCCTCGAGTTCGCTCTCGCCACCAACCAGGAAGCCGGGATCTGGGGCGGCGCCATCGAAGAGGAGCGCCGCAAGCTCCGCAAGGCGTGGCTCGTCCGCCAGCGCGCGACCGCCTGACCCACTCCTGAAGACCGGTCCCCGAGGCCGGTGCTACAGGTCGGCGCCTTGGGCCTTGATGGGGATGCGGACGTTGACCTGGGTCCCGTTCGCGTCGCGCATCTCAATCGAGCCACCGAGCTCGCTCGTCACGAGCGCGTGCACGATCGAGAGGCCGAGGCCGCGCGACTTCTCGAGGCTGAAGTCGCTCGGGAGCCCGACGCCGTCGTCGACCACCTGGATCACGAGCTCGTCCGGTTCCCGATCGAGCACAACACGGACGTGGCCCTCGACGGACTCGCCGTCCTCGTGTGGGAACGCGTGGTCGACCGCGTTCTGCATGAGCTCGTTGAGCACGACAGCGAGCGGCGTCGCGACCACTCCGGGGACGTCGCCGGCATCACCCTCGACGTCGAACCGAAGTCGCTGTTCATCGGTCGAGACCGTCTCCTCCACGACCCGCACCAGGGGTCGCACGATGTCGCCGAACGACACGACATCGCCCGAATCACGAGACAGCGTCTCGTGCACGATCGCGATCGAGCGGATGCGCCGCTCCGACTCCTCGATCGCCTCCTGAGCCTCGGTCGACTTGAGCCTTCGGCCCTGGAGCCGGAGGAGCGCGGCGATCGTCTGGAGGTTGTTCTTCACACGATGGTGGATCTCACGGATCGTCGCGTCCTTTGACATGAGAATCCGGTCACGCCGACGCAGGTCGGTGACATCACGCACGAACACAACGACACCGGTGACCCGACCTCCTTCGATGAGGGGAATCGCCTGGACCAGGACCGACGTGTCGCCCCGCTCCAGCTCCTCCATGACGGGCAGTCGCATCCCGATCGCCGTCTCGGCTGCGTCCTGGTCGAACCCGATCTCGCGGGGCTGGAGTCCGTGGGTGAACGCGTGGATTCCCATGCGATGGAGTGCACTGATGGCGTTCGGACTCGCGTACCGCATCCGCAGGCCGTCGTCGAGCACGATGACGCCGTCGGCGACCCGCGGTGCCTCCTCGAGCTCGACCTCGTCGCGCGCGAACGGGAAGGTGCCTTCGGAGATCATCCGAGCGAGCCGGTCGAACACGTCCATGTAGTGCCGCTCGAGCTCGCCAGGGCGGCGACCCGACGTCATCGCGCTCTCCCGCGTGAGCACCGCGAACACACGGTCACGGTGACGCATCGGCACGCACTGCACTCGGGCCTTGTCCCGCCGTCCGAGCACGGTCGTGTCGCCGCCGACGATCTCGCCCTTGCGCCACGCGCGCGCGACGACAGGGCGCTCGACCTCGTGCACGACCGTGCCGACGAGGTCGGCCGGGTACAACGTCTGGCCCGTCGTGGGGCGCACATGAGCGAGCACCACGAACCGGTGCCCTTCCTCACCATCCACGGGCGCCATCAGGAGCAAGTCGGAGAAGCAGAGATCGGCCAGCGGCTGCCACGTGGCGACCAGGCGCTGCGCGTGTCGCAGCGGTGCGCCCGCGAGCCCGGCGTTCGCGAGAGCAAGCTCGTGGAGGGGAACCGACACCAGGCCAGGTTACGGGGCGAAGAGGTGCTCCCCGATGCACGCAAGACCGTCGATGTCGTGGACATCGTCCTCGAGAGCCGGGACCGTCGCCACGACATCGGGGACACGACTCAGCTCGGCACGCAGCTCGACCTCGCGCGTCGCAACGACGGCGTAGTCCCGATACGAGCTCGCGACCGTGCGCAGCACCCGGACCGTGTGCTCGGTGTCCTCGAGCCCCGGGATGCCCAGCCCGGCGAGCGCCGCAGCCGCCGTGTCGGGATCGGCCAGCACGGCATCCGCCGCAGCCCGGCCGTCCGCCGAACGCAGGAACTCAGGAAGCACCTTGTTGAGCACCAGTGCTCCGAGGTGGAAGTCGCGTTCCGTCAGCGCCTCGCAGAAGAACTGCGCTTCCCGCAATGGAGCGCCCTCGAGCGTCGTGACAACGACGAACGACGTCCGGCGATCGTGCAGCAACCGCTCGACCGCATGGGCGCGCTCGACAAACCCGGCGTACATCGTCTGGAAGTTGAGGAAGAACTCGGCGATGTCCTGAAGGAACTGACTCCCCAGGATCCGATCGGCCATCTGGTAAAAGGGGCGGCTCGCGAAGTTGACGAACCGGGCTCCTCGCTTCCCGCCGACGCGGTACGGCATCGTCAGCCACCGAAGGAGTCGGCCCCCGAAGAAGTCGGCCATGCGCGCGGGCGCTTCGAGGAAGTCGATCGCGTTCCGGGTCGGTGGTGTGTCGATCACGATCAGGTCGTACGCCCCGGTCGAGTGGAGGTCGAAGAGCCGCTCCATCGCGATGTAGTCGTGGCTCTGGACGAAGCGGCCCGTGATGTTCTGGTAGAGCCCGTTCTCAAGGATCCGGTACGCGGTCTCCTCGTCGGGGGCGTGACGCAGGACAAGCTCGTCCCAGCTCGCCTTGGTGTCGAGCATGGCGGCGTAGAGCTCGCCACGGGGCTCGAGCCCTGCGGCGCGGAGCACGTCATCGGGGACGCGCCGCTCGATGTTGCCGAGAGCCTCGAGGCCGAGCGCGTCGGCGAGACGGCGTGCCGGATCGATCGTGAGCACCAGAACCTTGCCCCCCGAGCGAACCGCGGCACCGAGCGCCGCGGCAGCCGCCACCGTCGTCTTCCCGACACCACCGGACCCGCAGAACACGACGATCTCTCGGGTCGCCAACAACGCCTCGAGGCTCGCCTCCCGCGACGGCGAACGATCCCCCCGGTCGCGACTCATGCGCCCAGCTCGTCGGCGAGCGCCTCGGCCACCATCCGCGTCACGCGGAGCCCGTGGTCCCGGACGAAGAGGTACGGCAGGTAGACGAGGGGGAGGTCGACCGACTCGCGGAGCCGGGCGAGATGCACCGCCCGTGATCGGCGCAGGGCAACCGCCAGTCCTGCCGCGTCCACGACCGCTCGTGCCCCGGCGCCGACCTGGGCCGAGAGGGCGGCCTCGGCGCGAGGGTCGCGCAAGGCCGCGAAGACCGGCTCGTCGGCGTGGGTGAACGGCTCGGGCAGCACCCGGTTCACCACCACCGATCCGAGGGGCACGTCGATGTCGGCCCGGGCTGCGGCGACGAGATCGATGGTCTCGTTCACCGGCATCTCTTCGGGCGTGGTCACCACGTTCAGCGCGGTGATTGCCGGGTCGGCCAGCAGCTCGACCATCGAGCCGGTCTGCGTCCGCACCGGGCCCACCTGCACGAGCTCGCGAATCGCCCGCGGTGAATCGAGCTGTGCGAGCACGTGGCCGGTCGCCGCCGCGTCGACGATCACGAGGTCCCAATCGGCGCGCCCCTCGATCGACTCGCGGACCTCCCAACACACCTTGCCGACGGTGAGGATCTCCTTCACCCCCGGCGCCGCGGTGGCGACGAACTCGAGCATCCTCGCCATCGGGCCCAGGCGCCCGAAGACGGGCACCTTGAGGTTCAGCTTGAGGTACTCACGGAGTGACGCCTCGGTGTGCATCTGCATCGCGTGGACCCCGGGGTACACCTCGACCGGGTCGAACCCAACCGGCGCATGCTCGAAGAGCGCGCTGAGGTTCCCCTTGGCGTCGACCTCGACAAGAAGCACGCGCTTGCCCCGCTCGGCCGCGAAGAGCGCCGCGGCGGCGGCGACCGTGCTCTTGCCAACGCCCCCCTTCCCGGTGAAGAAGAGGAGCCGCCGGTCCAACCAGCCACTCTGATTGGCGCCCTGATTGGCGCTCCCCTGCCCTCGGGGCGAGGTCATGGCGTCAGGCGGGGCCGAACCCGACCCGCTTCGTGTCGTGGTCGCCCTCGATCTCCACGTAGGCGATCCGCTCCGCGGGCACGCCAACTCTGCGCCCCTTGTTGTCGGTCAGCCACAGAACAGAGCCGTCCTTCTCGAGTGCCCCATCGAGCGCCTTCGCGATGTCGTCGGCCGAACCGGCAACCTCGAGCTCGAGCTCCTTGGGCGTGTGCAGAACACCGATTCGCACTTCCATGGGGCGAACACTATCGGCCGGCCGGCGGCCTCTCCGAAGCCGCGGCACGATCGCCGGGGCACGCCTGATCGGGGCAGATTGACGACCGGGCCCGGTCGTGCACAGGGTGAGCCCGGTGCCCCTCCTCGCAAGTGTTGCCCTGTCGCTTCCTCTGTTCCTCGCGGCCGCCGCAGTCGCCGCCGTTTGGTGGCTCGTGATGGCGGCACTGCTCGTGGTGCGTCGCCCACCACGCGTCCCCCCGACCGAGGGCGACGCCGGGCTTGATCTGCCCGACGAGCCACCCGCGGTCGCGGGGCTCCTCGCCAACGACTTCATGGTCCCGGGCGAGGTCGCACCGGCGATCGTGCTCGACCTCGCGGCTCGGGGCGCGCTCGACCTCGACGAGGTGCAGCCGGGGCGCACCACCTGCCGCCTCCGGGATCGCGATGGCGCGACGTGGTCGCCGTACGAGCACCGCGTGCTCGCCGAGCTCGCGGACAAGGCCATCGAAGACGTCGTGCCGACCGACGCACTCACCACCGGGCCCGAGGACCAGTCCGAGCGCTGGCACCGCGTGCTCGCCCAGGAGATCGTCGACGACGCGCACGCTCGCGGCCTGACCGTCGATCGGTGGCCCAAGCGCATCGTGGGTCCACTCGGCGTCGCGCTCGTCGCGATCGTGGCGCTGCTCGTCGCGGGACTGAAGTTCGAAGGCGATACCAACACCGACCGTCCGGTCCTCGCCGCGGTCGCCGCGGCTGCTGCGCTGGGGGGCTTCGTCGCGGGCATCGTGCTGATCGGCCGACTCGGTCGCTCGCTGGCACAGCTTCCGACCGCGACCGGCCGCGACGCTGCCGCCCGCGCTGACGCGCTCGCGCGGCAGCTCCGGTCCAATCCGAGCATCGGCGAGCTCCCGCCGGCGGGCGTGAAGCTGTGGGACCGCCTGTTCGCGTACGCGGCCGCGTTCGGCGCCGCGGCGCGCGCGGTCGCCCTCCTCCCGATGGGAGCCGAGGACGACCACCGCGCCTGGAGTCGAACCGGTGGGCGATGGCGTCGTGTGCGCGTCCGCTACCCGAGGGCCTTCCCGCCGGCGTGGGGCAAGCATCCGGTGCTGGCCGTCGCCCTCGCGCTCTTCTGGGGCGCCGTCGCCGGGGTCGTCGCGTACGGCCTCTATGGGCTCTCGGAGGCGGAACGCCCGACAGGGATCGGGCCGTCGGCCTGGGATTGGGTCGACCGTGGGGCTCTGCTCGCCTTGGTCCCGTGCGTCGTGGTGATCGTCTGGGCACTGTGGTTGCTCGCACGCGCGGTCCCCGATCTGTGGCAGACCCGCACGGTGACCGGAGAGATCGTGCGCGGACGTCGCTTCCGACAGTGGTTCGCGTCGGGGGACGAGCCCCGCTACTGGTACTACGAAGCGGTCGACGACGGCACAGCCGACCGGATCGTCGCGTGGCGCGTGAGCGAGGTGCTGTGGCGCGACCACGCGCAGGGCGAGCTCGTCACCGCCGAGGTGACGCCCCGGCTGGGCTACGTGCGCACTATCCGTCGAGGGTGACGGAGTCGAGCTGCTCGGCAATCGACCGGAACACCGCGGCGGCTTCGTCGTCGGGGTCCGCGACGACGATCGGGCGACCGACGTCACCACCCTCACGCAGCGCGGGCACCAGGGGGATCCGACCGAGCAACGGCACGCCGATCTGGTCGGCGAGCTCCCGCCCGCCATCGGCACCGAAGATCTCGTAGGCCTTGGCGTCATCACCCCGGAACCACGACATGTTCTCGATGACCCCAACCACCTCGAGGTCGACCTTCTCGGCCATCGACGCGGCACGCTGGGCGACCTTCTGTGCAGCCGGCTGGGGCGTCGTGACGATCACGACCTCGGCGCGCGGCAGGAACTGGGCGATCGACAGCGCGATGTCGCCCGTCCCTGGTGGGAGGTCGACGACCAGGTACTCGGGCGCGCCCCAGTAGACGTCGGTGAGGAACTGCTCGAGTGCCTTGTGCAGCATCGGGCCACGCCAGATGACGGCCTGATCCTCCTCCGTGAAGAAGCCCATCGAGATCACGTGGACACCGTGCGCGGTCGGCGGCACGATCACGTCGTCGATGAGGTCGGGCGGATGAGCGACCCCGAGCATGCGCGGCAGCGAGAAGCCCCACACGTCGGCGTCGACGACCGCGACCCGCCGCCCACGCTGCGCAAGCGCGATGGACAGGTTGGTCGTGACCGATGACTTACCGACGCCGCCCTTGCCCGATGCGATCGCGAGCACACGGGTGCGGCTGTCCGTGAACGGGTTGATCCGCGGTGCCGGAAGCGAGGGAGCGTTGGCGTCGACCACGGCGAGCGGGTTCGGTGGCGGTGCGCCCTTGAGGACGCGAGCGACCGCGGGGAGCTCGTCGTCGGTCATCGAGCGCACGTCGACCTCGACGCGCTCGACGCCGTCGAGATCAATCACCGAGGCTCGGACCCTCGCCTCGAGCTCGGCCCACCGGCCGCGATCGGCCAGGGGCTCGGCGATGGCGATCACGGCGGTCGCGCCGTCGACGGCGATGCCCTGTACGAGGCCCAACTCGAGGATCGGGAGCCCGAGCTCCGGCTCTTCGACGTTGGCGAGTGCAGTGCGCACCTCGACCTCGGTGGCGGGCATTGCGGGGCCTCCGGCGGCCGGTGACGGGGAACAGGGCACGGGGAACGGGGAACGGGCGAACAGGCGAACGGGTGATTTCCACTACGGGCATAGGTAGAATATCGGCGTGACCGCCGAGATCCAGCAGCCTGAGCAGCAGCCTGAGGGCAGCGACCGTGCCCTCTCGCCCGACGAGTTCAACGCCACGGTCACCGCCCTCACCAACGCGTTCGGCGATCCCACCCGTCGCGAGATCTATCTCCTCGTACGGGAAGCGGCCGACGGGGTCACCGCAACCGAGGTCGCCGAGCACTTCGAGCTGCACCCCAACGTGGCCCGCCACCACCTCGAGAAGCTCACGAGCGGCGGCTACCTCACCGTCGCGGTCGCCGGCGCCGCCGGTGCGGGCAGCACGCGTCCCGCCGGGCGCCCGTCGAAGCGGTACCAGGCCAGCGAGATCGACGGTGGCGCGCTCACGCTGCCGCTGCGCCACGACGACGTCCTCGCCAACCTGCTCGCGCGGGCCCTCGACACCCTCGGACCCGAGCAGGCGGAGGTGCTCGCCGGTGACGTCGGTTACGAGTACGGCCGCACCCTTGCCGATCGGATGGATCCCACCGAGAGCCACCGCTCGGCGCGCACGGCGATCGGTGCGGTTGCCGACGCGCTCACCGCACACGGCTTCGCTGCACACGCCGAGTCCGACGGGAACCAGCTGTCGATCGTCTCGGAGTGCTGCCCATTCGGGGAGACCGCGCAGCGGTACCCGCACGTGGTGTGCGCGCTCGACCGGGGGATGATCCGCGGGATGCTCGCCGGCCTCTACGGCGAGACCGCGCCGCACTTCGAGTCGAGTCGACCCGATGGCGCTGACCACTGCGTCGCTCGCGTCTGATCCCGTAACGGCTGACCGAACCGTGGCGCGTGCCTACCTCGACCACGCGTCGTCGGCACCGCTGCGGCCGGCCGCGCTCGACGCGATGCTGCCGTACCTGCGAACGCACGCGGCTGACCCGGGACGCCTCCACAGCGAGGGACGTACGACGCGGGTCGCGCTCGAGACGGCACGCGAGCAGGTTTCCGAGCTCTTCGGCGCACGCCCACGCGAGGTCGTCTTCACCGCGACCGGTACCGAGAGCATCAACGCCGCGATCTGGGGTGCGGTGGAGCGCGGGCTCGAGCTGGGAGACCGGAACCGGGCTCACGTCGTTACGACCGCGGTGGAGCATTCCTCGGTCCTCGACGCGTGCCGCCGCGCCCCGGTCGAGCTCACCGAGGTCGGCGTCGATCGGTTGGGGCAGGTGTCCGCCGACGCCGTGCTCGGCGCGCTGCGCGACGACACGGTGCTCGTCTCGGTCCAGCTGGCGAACCACGAGGTCGGGACGATCCAGGGTGCGCTCGCCGCAGTGATCGACGGTGCGTGCGAGCGAGGTGTGCTCGTGCACGTCGATGCGTGCGCGGCCGCCGGGCACATACCGCTCGACTTCGGGGCGCTCGGCGTCGACCTGTGCTCGATCACCGCGCACAAGCTCGGTGGACCCAAGGGTGCGGCGGCACTGCTCGTGCGACGCGGGCTGCGAATACCTCCGTTCGTGGTGGGTGGCATGCAGGAACGAGCCCGGCGGGGCGGGATCGAGGACGTCCCGGCCATCGTCGGGTTCGGGGCCGCCGCGGGCGAGCTCTCCGAGGGCGACCGGCTGTCCGTCGAGGCCGAGCGTGCCCGGTCGCAGTCGGAGCGAGTCTCGGCCGGGGCGCTCGCCGTGGAGGGCGTCGAGCGCTTCGGCAACCCGCACGCGTGCCTCCCCCACCTGGTGTGTCTGGGTATCGGCGGGGTCGAAGCCGAGCCGATCCTGCTCGCACTCGACCAGCGAGGCATCGCCGTGCACTCCGGGTCGTCGTGCTCGAGTGAGGCCCTCGAGCCGTCACCGGTACTCGAAGCGATGGGCGTCGACGCCGACAAATCGCTGCGCGTCAGCGTGGG
>JALHSW010000444.1 GCA_022865365.1 Acidimicrobiia bacterium
CTGAGCGCTACGCGGGCCTCCGGGGCCGCACGTTCGGCGACTACAGGTCGAGGTCGGCCGCCGTCTCGCCCGCGGGGAGGACCAGCGTCAGGTAGTCGGCGGTGGGGAGGAAGTTCGGGTTGTAGTACGGGTCGCGCGCCAGGCGCATGGACCAGCGGGCGTGGAGCTGCTCCAGCTCGACGTCACTGACCTCGCCCGGCTCCCGGCTGGACGACTCGAAGTGGAACATCTGGGCCTCGGGTGTGTGGACGAGGCTATAGCCGGCCCGATCGAGCTTCAGGCCGTAGTCGACGTCGTTGTAGTTGATCGGGAACTGGGTCGACATGCCTCCGACCTTCTCGAATGCATCCCGACGCGACATCAGACACGCGGCGGTGATGGCAAGGCAGTTCGTCGGTACGAGCAGGTTGTCGAAGTAGCCTCGCGTCTCGGCGGGGAACCCGTAGTACGGGTGGCCAGGGTTGCCCCCGACGACGAGCACTCCGACGTGTTGGAGGCGACGGTCGGCGAACCGGAGTGTGGCGCCGACGGCCCCGACGTCCGGATCCTGTGCGTGGAGCAGCATCGACTCGATCCAGTCGGGCGAGATCACCTCGATGTCGTCGTTCAGCAGTAGCAGGTAGTCGCCGGCCGCTTCGATCGCGCCGAGGTTGATCTTGGTCGCGAAGTTGAACGGCTGGCCGAACGGCACGATCCGTGCCCGCCCCTGGCCGACCTCGACGAGCGCCTTGCGGACCCCGATCTGGACCGATTCGTCGACGACGCACACGATCTCGTAGTTGTCGTACGTGGAGCGCTCGACGATGCTTTGCACGCAGTTGATGACGAGGCAGATGCCCCGTCCCCAGACGCCGCGCTCGGTCCCTGCGGTGGGGATCACGATGCTCACCTTGGGATGGTCGTCGAGCGCAGGCCGGAGCCGCAGGACGCCCAGGTCTTCGTCGAACGCGGCGGTCGCCGGGCAACCCGTCCGGTCGAGGTGCTCGTTCACGACACGGCGCGCGTCATCCGATGCGAGATGCTCGCGCGCGATCACGGACCGCGCCTCGGAACGGTGGTAGAGCGCACCCGGAGCGTGCTCGATCCGCCGTGCCCGTTCGGTGACGCGCAGCACCAGGTCCCATTCGTGCGCGACTCCGGCGTCCGCTCGGGGTCCGCCGACGCCGGTGACGACGCTCCGGCGCATGGCGCAGAACCGGCCGACGTAGGGCTGGACCCGCAGTCGATCGGGTGACCAGTCGGGCTTGAAGAAGGGTTCGAAGAGTCCGCCGGCGCGCCCGAGGCGGTCTTCGTCGGTGTAGATCACGTCGACGTCGGGTCCGACGCGTTCGGCCATGCGGGCGAGGGTCTCCGGGTGGAGCGTGTCGCCGGCATCGACGACGGCGACGAACTCGCCGGTCGCCCGCTGGAACGCTCCGCTCAGGCTTGTGGCGACGTCGGTGGTCGCCGGAGACTCGTGAACCTCCCACGGCGCCGCGGTCTGCGCGGCCAGCGACGCGCGCGTCGCTTCGAGGCCTCCGCCGCTGCCGTCGGAGAGGACGACGACAGAGCAGCGCAGCGAAGCCGCGCTGCTCACTGGATCTTGCCCAGCAGCGCGCGGACGCGGCGTCCGATCTTGGACCGCAGGTCGTGGTACGGCTCGTAGTAGCGCCAGACCGGTGAGCGGGTGAACTCGTCGAGTCGGTCCGCTGCGATCCTGTAGCGGCTCAGCTCGGCGTCGAGCTCCCGGACCCGCCCGAGCGCCTCGCCGAGCTGGGCCTCGGTGCCGATCAGCGCGTCACGCGTCGCCAAGAGCTCCTGGTTGAGCTCGGGGCTCGACGCACCGCTCCCCGTGTAGCCCCGTTCGAGCTCGCCCTGGAGATGCAGTGCGGTTCCACGGATCTCGCGGACTTCTTGCTGGAGTTGCCAGTGCGCCCGCTCGTAGGGCCGGATGATGTCGGGGAGCCAGTCGCTCTTCCGTTCGAAGAGCACGGCCCAGTCGGTCACGAAGCTGGCGTCGAATTCGAGATTGCGCACGAAGCCGTGGCGGGCGAACAGTGCGGCCCACTCCTCCGGCGGGTGGACGTTCACGTGCGTCGGCTCGCTGTAGTCGAAGGGTGACGACGACAGCAGGACGCGGTCGGTCGCGGTGCACAAGTTGGCGATGGCCCGCTCGGCGTCGATCGGTGGGATGTGCTCGATCACTTCGACGCACGTGATGAGGTCGTAGCGGTCCGGGAGTGGTTCGGTCAACGATGCCTGACGGACATACTTCTTGACGGAGTCGGACGCCTCGGCGATCGCGTACTCGGAGATGTCGACGCCATACGCCTCGACACCGAGATCGCGCAGTGCCTCGACGAGCATCCCGAGAGCGCAGCCGGCGTCGAGCACGGTCGTCGGTCGCAGCGATGTCTGGATCTGCTCCGCCATGCGCGCGAAGAATTCGAGCCAGTGATCGTTGCGTTCGTACGGGGCACCGCAATCGTGCGCGTAGTAGTAGCCGCCGAACTCGAGGCCGTCGTGGCGCTCGGGAACGCGTGGCGCGACGCCGGCAGCGCGAGACGATGCCGAAACGGGATCGATCTGCTGCACGAGCACGATGGTAGTCGGGGCTCGTCGCTCCGAATCACCCGGGCGCGAGACCGCAGATCTCGGTGGAGCCGGGTGGGAGGCGCAGCTCGGCATCGATCCC
>JALHSW010000445.1 GCA_022865365.1 Acidimicrobiia bacterium
CGGTCTCCCGAGGCGAGCAGGCTTGATGCCTGTAGCGGAACCACGCGCCGCTCGACGACCATGACGCGCGCCGCGGGCGCATAGTGGCCGGGAAGCGTCCCGGGTGCGGCCGTCGTGCCCGCGATGCGCAGCTCGACCGATGCACCGACGGCGTCCTCGATCCTCGCCTGCGCCACGCCACCGAGGCGGAGGATCGCAGGAGCCGCGCCCGTGCAGTCGACGATGGTCGACTCGATGCCGACACGACACGGACCGCCGTCGAGGATCAGATCGACGTCGTCACCGAGATCGGCACGCACGTCGGCGGCCGTGGTCGGGCTCACCTTCCCGAATCGATTCGCCGATGGCGCCGCGATCGCACCGCCGAACGCACCCAACAGCGCCCGCGCGACCGGCTGATCCGGAACGCGCAGGCCGAGCGTGTCGCGCCCGCCGGTCACCTCGTCGGGGATCCGACCGCTGCGCCGCAGCACGATGGTGAGCGGACCGGGCCAGAACGCGTCGACGAGCGCGCGGGCCGTCGGGGGAACTTTGGTGACGAACGACTCGAGCGCCTCGGCGCCGGCGAGATGCACGATCACGGGATGTTCGATCGGTCGACGCTTGACGGCGAACAGTCGGCGGAGCGCGGCCGGCGACTCGGCGTCGCATCCGAGGCCGTAGACGGTCTCGGTCGGGAACGCGACCAGGCCATCATCCCGGAGCACTGTCGCCGCGCGCGCGACGTCGGCTCGTTCGCTCATCGGACCTCCCGACATTGGTAGGCCCGCGCTACCAGTAGTTGATTCGGGTCGCGCGCTCCTCGACGACATCGAGGTCGTCGGTCCACGCTCCCGACGAGAGGTACTTCCAGCCCGCGTCCGGGAGCAACGTGACGATCGTCCCCGACTCCATCTGCCCTGCCATCTTCACCGCACCGGCGACCGCGGCGCCCGACGACACACCCGCGAACACACCACAGTCGTCGAGGAGCCGCCGCAGCCACTCGATCGACTCGCGCGGCCGGACGATGAACTTCCGGTCGAGGATCGCGGGGTCGAAGATCGGTGGGACGAACCCGTCGTCGAGGGACCGCAAGCCTTGCACCAGCTCCCCGGCCGGGGGCTCGACGGCGATGACCTGCACCGAAGCACGCTGCTCCTTCAGGTACCGGCCGACCCCCATGAGCGTGCCGCTCGTCCCGAGCCCGGCGACGAAGATGTCGATCTCGGGGCAGTCGCGCCAGATCTCGGGACCGGTTCCCTCGTAGTGGGCGAGCGGGTTGGCCGGGTTCCCGTACTGGAACAAGAAGACGAGTGAGGGGTCCTCGGCCGCGAGCTGCTCGGCGAGTCGGATCGCGCCATTGCTTCCCTCGGCGCCGGGCGACGAGACCACCTCGGCGCCGAAGATCTCGAGGAGCTGGCGCCGTTCGATCGAGACGTTGTCGGGCATGACCACGCGCAGCCGGTACCCACGCAACTTGGCAACCAGCGCCAGGCCGATCCCGGTGTTGCCCGATGACGGCTCGAGGATCATGCTCCCGGGCGCCAGCATGCCGTCGCGTTCGGCGAGCTCGATCATCTTGAGCGCGATGCGGTCCTTCGACGATCCACCCGGGTTCTGACCTTCGAGCTTGGCGAAGATCCGGACGTCCGGGTTGGGCGACAGCTGATGGATACCCACCAGCGGCGTCTCACCGATGAGCCCGAGCACGGTCTCGGCCTTCATGGCGTCCTCATGCAGGACGTGCTCGCCCGCGTGTCAGCCGCCGGCGACGGCAGGAAGGATCGAGATCACGTCGCCGTCGACGAGCTTGGTGTCGAGGCCGTCGAGGTACCGGATGTCGTCGTCGTCCTTGTAGACGTTCACGAACTTGTGCAGCGCGCCATCGTCGCCGATGAGGCTGCCCCCCAGGCCGGGATACCGGTCGATGATCGCCGAGAACACCTCACCCACGGTGGAGCCGTCGGCGCTGACCGACGCTGCTCCGTCGGCGTGGGCGCGCAGCAGCGTAGGGAGCTTCACCTCGACGGCCATGACGTCATGCTACAAGTCCGACCCCGTCACCCCGACCTCGACCTCGACGTCGACTTCGGCGACGTTGCCATCGCGGATCCGATAGGCGCGCAGGGCCGGCTCCGCGTGCTTGAGACTCACGAGCACGTAGATCCAGCCCGGCTCCATCGCCTGGCGCACATCGGTGTCGGATGGGTAGGCGTCGGTGTGGGTGTGCGAGTGCCAGACCCCGATCAGCTCGAGCTCGTTGGCCTCGGCATCGCGCATCGCGCGGAGCAGGTCTCGTGAGTCGACGGTGTAGGTCCGCGCTGAGGCATCGGCGTTGACGCACGGGGAGATGCGGTGCACCTCGCCGGTGGGCTCGAGCTCCGGTGTGACCGGACCGGCCAGCAGTCCGCACGCTTCGTCGGGCAGGCCGTCGAAGCATTGCGCGACGATCAGGGCGTGCTGATCGGCGGTGAGGCGCAGCGTCGGTGACGCGAAGCCTGCGCGATCCTGGTCTGCCACTTAGGCGTTCGCGCCCTGGATCGCCTGCCAGACGCGCATCGGGGTGAGCGGCATGTCGATGTGGCGGATCCCGAGGTGCGAGACGGCATCGACCACGGCGTTCTGCACGGCCGGGGTGGAGCCGATGGTGCCCGACTCCCCGATCCCCTTCGCTCCGAGCGGGTTGAGTGGTGTGGGCGTCTGTGTGTTCGAAGCCTCGAAGCTCGGGAGCTCGGCCGCACTCGGCATCGCGTAGTCCATGAGGTTCGCCGTGAGGGGGTTGCCGTCCTCGTCAAACGCGACACCCTCGTAGAGGGCCTGCGCGACGCCCTGAGCGATGCCACCGTGCTGCTGACCCGAGACGAGCAGCGGGTTGAGGATGCGACCGCAGTCGTCGACGGCAACGTGACGCACGAGCTCGACGCGACCCGTCTGCGTGTCGACCTCGACCACCGCGATGTGCGCGCCGAACGGGTACGTCGCCTCGCCCTGGTTGAAGTCGAGCTCGGACGCGAGCTTGGCGTCCGCTCCACCGTCGGGCCAGTCGTCGGGGCGGCGCGCGGGATCGTTCGCGGCCATGGCGAGCTCACCCCAGCCCAGCGAGCTGGCGGGAACTCCGGCGACGCCGATCTTGGCCCCCTCGTGGAGCACGATGTCGTCGGGGCTCGCCTCGAGCAGATGCGCCGCGAGACGCTTCGCCTTCTCGAGGACCTCCTCGCTCGCCTTGTAGAGCGCGGAGCCGCCGATCTGCAGTGAGCGTGACCCCATCGTCCCGGTGCCGCGCGGGACGAGCGCGGTGTCGGACTGCACGATGCGGACGCTCTCGATCGAGACGCCGAGCAGCTCCGCGACGATCATCGCGAACGACGTGGCGTGACCCTGCCCGTGCGAAGAGGTGCCCACGGTCGCGACGACCGTGCCGTCCTCTTGGACCTCGACCCCGCCGAACTCCGAGAACAGGCCGCCGGCGGTGACCTCGACGTAGGTGCAGACACCGATGCCGAGCTGCTTCACGTCACCGCGCTCGCGCCGCGCCTGCCGGTCGGCGCGCAGCTCGTCGTAGCCCGCGATGCGGCACGCCTCGTCGAGGGCCATCGCGTACTCGCCGACGTCGTAGTTCGCGCCGGTGACGGTGGTGAGCGGGAACCGCTCGGGCGCGATGAAGTTCTTCCTCCGGATCTCGACCGGGTCGATGTCGAGCTCGTCGGCCGCCATGTCGATGATGCGCTCGAGGAACGCGGTCGCCTCGGGTCGACCCGCGCCGCGGTAGGCAGCCGTCGGTGTCGTGTTCGTGGCGGCGCTCACCGCGTTCAGCTGGACCTTCGGGATGTCGTAGACCCCCTGGGCCATCATGCGGGTGAGGAACGGCAGGAACGCGCCGATGGTCGGGTACGCCCCGGCGTCGCACACGACCTTGCCGCGCACCGCGACGATGGTCCCGTCGCGCTTCAGGCCCATCTCGATGTGCTGGACCTGCCCCCGACCGTGGGTCATGGCGACCATGTTCTCGGACCGCGTCTCGGTCCACTTCACCGGTCGCTGGAGCAATAGCGCGAGCTTTGCAGCGACGATGTGCTCGCAGAACGCGCCCGACTTCGCACCGAAACCACCCCCGACGGCCCCGGCGACGACGTGCACCTTGTCGGCTTCGAGACCGACGGCAGCGGCGAGGCCGTCGCGCACGCCGAACGGAGCCTGGGTCGGGACCGTCACCTCGAGCCCGCCGTCGACGCCGGGCTCGACGAGGATGCCGTTCCCCTCCATCGGGACCGCGGCGACCCGCTGGTTCACGAATCGACCCTGCACCACGACGTCGCTGCCGTCGAGGATGTCGGGATCCTCACCGAAGTTGAACTCGATCGCCAGGTTCGAACCGTGATCGGGGAACAACAGGGTCGCGCCGTCCTCGAGGGCAGCCTCGGGATCGACGACGGTCGGGAGCGGGTCGTAGTCGACGATCACCATCTCGGCCGCGTCGACCGCCTGGGCTCGCGTCTCCGCGACGACCGCGACCACGGCGTCGCCGACGAAGCGCACGACGCCGTCGGCCAGCGGTGCCCGGTTGAACGCGGGCGGCAGCATGACGAAGCCCTGCACGGGCGCGAGACCGACGGTCTCGTGTGTGTGGACCGAGAGGACGCCGGGCATCCCCTCGGCTTCGCTCGTGTCGATGCCGGTGACTCGGGCGTGCGCGATGGTCGAACGCACGAACACCACGTGGGCGGTGCCGTCCGGGGCCAGGTCATCGAAGTACTTGGCCTCACCCCGCAGGATCCTCGGATCCTCGAGGCGCTGGACGGGGTTCCCGAGGATCGAACCGCCGGCCTTGGGTGCAGTCGTCGTCATGGGCGGCAGATTACGTGGTTCACGAGCCCGGAGATGAGTGGGGGGAAGGCGCGAACCGATCGGCCAGCGCGCCGAGCACGGCCCGGAACTCGGCCACCGTCTCGTGGAGGATCTCGGCCACGGGCCGGACCTCGTCGATCCGCCCTGCCACCTGACCACCGAAGGCGAACGCGGCGTCGAGATCGCCCTCGAAGTACAGCTCGAGAATGCCGTCGAGTGAGCCGAGCATCACCGGCTCATCGGCACGCTCCTGCGCCTCGGCCCGGGGCGTGGCGAGCACGCGGAAGCCCGGCTTGTGCCAACGGTTCAGGAACACCGTCCCGGTCTCGGCCGCGTCGACGATCGCGCCCTTGTAGTTGTCGTGGACGGGCGACTCGGCCGCGGAGACCATGCGGGTGCCCATCTGCACACCCTCGGCACCGAGTGCGAACGCGGCAGCCATCGAGCGGCCGTCGCAGATCCCGCCCGCCCCGATCACCGGAACGTCGAACGTCGAGCACACCAACGGGAGCAGGACCATGGTCGCCACATCGCGGCTCGCCTTGAAGCCGCCGCCCTCGCCGCCCTCGACGACGAGCCCGTCGACGCCCGCGTCGATCGACTTCTGCGCGGCGCGCAACGACGGGACGACGTGGAACACGGTGATCCCCGCGTCGTGGAGCGCGCCCGTGAGCTTCGTGGGATCGCCCGCCGATGTCGTGACGAAGCGAACGCCCTGGGCGTGCACGAAGTCGACGATCGCGGCGTCGCGCACGAACAGCTGCGCGATGTTCACCCCGAACGGCTTGTCGGTGAGGTCGCGCATCTTCACGATCTCGTCGCGGACCTGGTCGAGCTGGCCCGAGGAGGTCTCGATGATCCCGAGGCCACCCGCGTTCGACACCGCCGACGCGAGCTGCGCGCGGGCGATGTACCCCATCGGCGCCTGGACGATCGGGTAGTCGACGCCGAGCAGCTCACTCACCCGGGTCCTGACGGGGGCGGGACGGCCGGATTCGGGGCGGGCGCTCACGACCAGGACGGTACCGTGGCCGCGTGCCGAAGAAGTCGTCTCCTCCCCCCGCGTCGCCTGGCAACCAGTCGGGCTCCAACCGCGCGGGCCCGACGATCAACAACCGACGCGCCCGGTACGACTACTTCGTCCTCGACGCCTACGAGGCCGGGATCATGCTCGCCGGGGCCGAGGTCAAGTCGATCCGAGAAGGGAAGTCGAACCTCACCGACGCCTACGGGCGGGTGCAGAACGGCGAGGTGTGGCTCCACGGCATGCACATCTCGCCGTACGAGTACTCACGGGGCGAGCTCGATCCCATCCGGCCCCGCAAGCTACTGCTGCACCATCGAGAGATCGACGCGATCGCGCGCGCGACGGCCGACCAGGGCGCGACGCTCGTGCCGCTCCGCCTCTACTTCAAGGAAGGTCGGGTCAAGATCGAGCTCGCGGTGGCCAAGGGCAAGCGCTCCTACGACAAGCGCCATACGATCGCCGAACGAGACGCCAAGCGCGAGGCCGACCGGGCGATGAAGGGGATTCGCGACTGATCGAGTCCCCGGCTGCGGTACACTGGCTGCTGTCGGGTCACACGTACGACCCGGCACTTGACATGGGGGTGCGTGGCTTCGATTTCGTGGATCGAGGCGGGTGAAGCGAGCCGACGTCGCCGGATCGTCGTGAAAGAGCCGGCACCAACAACAACTGACAATGCTAAGTACGACCTCGCTGCGTAGTTCCTAGAACTGCACAGCGCGTCCGATCCGGCCCAGCCGCTCGGTCGGGACAGGGCGTCATCTTGAGTGGCTCACCGAAGCGTCTTCCCTCAGGGGCGCATCGGGACACTTCTCTGAGGGTGGGGCTGCTGCCTGCTGCCGGTGGACGGCAGCAGCCCGAGATTCATCCACTGGCTGCGCTCGGAGAATCCCCGCCGACAACTCGAAAGACCCGGGTTCGACTCCCGGCACCTCCAAGAGTGCTCGCGGTCACGGGAGCACTGTTGGAGGTGTGCCAGTCCCCATGTCTCCATACCGTTCGAGGGTCTCGCCTGCCCAGGCGACCGCGTCGCTGACTCGGATGCCCGAGGGCTGAGGTCTCGTCCAGAGCTCCAGGTTCTCGGGCCGATTGTCGTCGCGAACGCCGTTGCGATGATGCACGGACTCTCCTGCCGCTAGGTGCCGACCGAGCAACCGCTCGACCACCAGGATGTGTTCGAAGACGTACGGCGACTTTCCGGCGCGGGGGTGGTCGGGTACACGAACCATCATGTATCCCGCCTTGTGGCGCGTCCTGCCCCCCTTCCAGTTCCCATTCATCTCGTTCGCCTCGGAGCGGCACTCCGAGCAACGCTCCGACTTGACCTGCTTCGTACGACCGCAAGCGCAGACCGTTCTCGCGCGGCAGGCCGGACATCGGAGATGTCGGCTCGAGGGTTCGAAGCTTCGACCACATTCTGCACACGGTCTCATGTCGGGCATCGTAAGAACGGGGTACGACACCAATCCCGGGAGAGAGCTCCCAAGGAGCCCGCTCATCTTCCGAGGAGTCCAGGACCGTCTCCGCTGCTGAAAGTTGCGCTCGGACCGATTCGTGCCCGGGCGCTCGGAGTCGGCTCCGAGCGGTGCCGCTACGCGCTCACGGCGAAGAGACGCCAGCTGTCCGGCACGCCTTTGAGCTCGTGGTCGCCTCGGTCCTCGAAGGCGATGCCTGAGCCGGCAACAAGGTCGGTGACGGTGCGCGACACGAGGACCTGGCCCGCGCCCGCGATCGCCGCGACACGCGCACCGATGTGAACGGCGATCCCGCCGATGTCCTCGCCTCGCACCTCGACTTCGCCGGTGTGCACACCGACCCGAACCTCGAGACCAAGAGGCCGCAAGCGGTCCCGAATCGCGCAGCCGCACGCCACCGCGCGCCCGGGCCCGTCAAAGGTAGCGAGCACGCCGTCGCCGGTGGACTTCACGAGCTTGCCGCGATACGTCTCCACCTCGCGACGCACGACAACATCGTGCTGGTCGAGAACCTCCCTCCAACGGCGGTCACCCATTGCGGCGGCTTGTTCAGTCGAGCCGACGATGTCGGAGAACAACACCGTGGCGAGCACGCGTTCGGGCGTCACGGCATGCCGCCTGCCGGTGAGGAACGATTCGATCTCGTCGACAAACTGGTCGAGGTCGAACATCGCGTGCTCTCCGTCGATCTCGACGAACCGCGCATCCTTCATGTGGTCGGCCAACCAGTGCCCGTTGGCGATGGGCACTGTCTGGTCGTCGGTCGCGTGAATGACGAGGGTGGGAACCGAGATCGTGGGCAATACAGCCCGCACATCGATGTCGATCAACGAGTCGGTGAAGGCACGCATGGTGCCCGGGCTGCCCACCGCGCGCTCCAGGCGACCGAAGAACTCACGCGCTTGCGCGTCTCCCCGCATGCTGGGACCTATCAGCCTCAGGGACTCGCCGGCTCCCCAGCCATCGTCGAAGATCTGATGGAGCTGCGCGAGAGAGTCTTCGATTCCGTGCGGGTAGTCGACATCGCGTCGAAAGCGCGCCATGGTCCCGTAGAGAACGAGCGCGACCGTCCGCTCGGGATAGGTCGCCGCGAACAGCAGGCTCATCGGGCCCCCCTCGGACACCCCGATCAGGGCGGCCTGCTCGGAGCCCACTGCATCCATGACCGCGCGGACGTCGTCCATGCGCTCTTCGAGCGTCGGTGCACCGACGTTGCGGTCGGACAGCCCCATTCCCCGCTTGTCGAACATCATCAATCGCGAGAACGACGCGAGCCTGCGATAGAGGACCGGGTTCTCCCACTCGACCTCGAGATTGCTGAAGAGGCCGGGGACCCACACCAGATCGAGGGGACCCTCGCCGACCACGCGGTAGGCGATGTCGACGCCACCGGCCTTCGCATAGCGAATGGGTGGCACGGCCTCCGTCACGGGTTCCTCCGCTCGGACCATGCCGACGCCGAGCTCCGAGCCGCACAAGCCCCTGCCGGGTAGGTCACCGCGCAAGTCTGGCTCCCGGCGTCGTGCTTGTCATTAACGACGCGGTGGCTCACGCGGTCAGACGGCCGTCCCTAGATCGAGGGCGTGCAGGGCGCCTCGATCGGCACCGGTTCGCCGAGCTGGCTCTGGTTCGAGATCTCCGGGCCACCACCGGGCGCAGTCGACGCACGCGTCGTGCTGGTCGTCGTCGGCACGCCGGCAACGCTCGACGAACCGCCCGGTGACGTCGTGCTGCCCGGCGTGGTCGTCGTCGTGGTCCCGCCGCCACCCTTGGCCCCGCCGAGACGGGCCACGAGGCTCCGCCAGTCCGGATCCTTCGGGTAGAGCACGGAGAGGCCGTGTTGGGTCGGACCGGTCGCCCAGGGCAGCGTCTCGAAGTCGAGCGCGCTCGAGTCGTTCGGGTTCACGCTCCGAAACGCATCGATGAGCGCAAAGATGTCGTCCTTGGAGAGACCGTCGTCGATGGTCAGGTTCTTCAGCACCTCACCCGCGACATCGTTCGCGGTGATCGGATCGTCGAGGCTCTGCGCCACGGCGACGCCGACGAGTCGCCGGAGGAACTCCTGTTGACGCTTGATCCGGTCGATGTCGGGCACGGCGTCGGCCTTGAGCCACCTCGCCTTGGGCAAGCTGTAGTACTGCATCCCGCGCGACCTCGCGTACGCCAACGCGGCCTTGCCGTTGAGGCTCACGCATCCCGGGACCGGGACGTAGAGGCCGGTCTTCTCGTCGCGTGCCGGGTACGGCAGGTACACCGGAACACTGCCGATCGCCTCGACGATCCCCTGGAAGCTCTTGAAGTCGACCTCGACGAAGTGGTTGATGTCGATGCCGAAGTTCTTCTTCAGCGTCGCGATGACCGTGTCGGGCCCGGAGTTGAAGGCAGCGTTGATCTTCGACATGCCGACACCGGGGATGTCGACCCACAGGTCGCGCGGGAACGACACGACGAGGGTCCGCTTCGCGTCCGGCTCGACGTGGACCACCATCATCGTGTCGGACCGCTGGCCCCCTTCGTCACCGCCGAATGCCTTCTGGTCGGCGTCGGTGGCAACGAAGGCCCGCGTATCGGAACCGATGACGAGGAAGTTGCCTCCCTTGGCGGACCCCTCGGCGGTCGTGACGTTCACGCGAGCGACGCTGTCGAGTTTCGTGTCGATCACATAGTTGACGGAGACGATCGCGCCGGCCATGGAGATGATCGCGACGACCAGCGCGATCGCGAATCGTGAGGCGAACACGCGAGCGAGCGACCTCGAGCGATGTTCGCGCACGACGACACGCTACCGTCCGGGCCCGTCGATCTGACATCGGGCTGACATCGCGCCGGCGACTCGTCCCGACCGGACTGCAGTGCTCACGGGCTCATTCGGGCCGGATGAACCAATCCGAACAAGGAGCCCGGCGGGTCCGTTGCCCTGGGGTGGTGTCGGGCTTGGTACCGTCTCTGCGCACGGCCGAGACAACTGCCTGACAAGAGGTACGAGGAGCAACGAGATGACGACCGGTACTGTGAAGTGGTTCAACTCCGAGAAGGGCTTCGGCTTCATCGCTCGCGAAGAGGGAGATGACGTGTTCGTGCATTTCTCGGCGATCGAGGGAACGGGATACAAGTCCCTCGAAGAGGGTCAGAAAGTCGAGTTCGAAGTTGGTCCCGGCCGTAAGGGCGACGAAGCGCGCAACGTACGGGTGATCTGACGCGAGACGGGGCGTCGGTTCAGTCCATCGGGACCGGCGCACCGGCCCGCTCCATGCACTGCACGTCGAACCAAATCGGCAGCAGGAACTTCACGTAGAACGCCCGCACGACGAGATCTCCCCCATCCGTCGGGGTCACGAGGTCGTCGTAGTCCTTGATCTGCACGCGGTCATCGCGGGCCTGGAACTCCTTGCACCGCTCGAGCAGCTCGTCGACGTCCGCCCGCGTCTCCTGGAGCAACCCAAGATGGTCATAGCCAGGTGAGCTCATCGGCTTGCCGCTCTCGGCGAGCAGCACGAAGTCGCCGACCGTGCCGGTGAGCAGGATGTGGGTGAGCTGGCCGACGACTTCGGTGTCGATGCCCGTCCACCCGAACACGGTGCCGTAGAAGTCATCGACCTCTTTGCGGAACACGTCGTCGAGCGTGCCGCGCGGGAAGGTCAGCTCCATGTGGTTCAGCCGCATGCGCATGGGACGCAGCGTACCGGCGACCACCAAGGCGTGTGCTCAGTTGAGCGCAGGATCGGCAGGGAATCCAGCAAACACACTCAACCGGCCCGGCTGACGCTTCAGGACGCGACGCCAGAGCGTGTCTGGCTCGGCGATCCACAGGTCGTGCTCGTCGCGCTCGACGACGAACCATCCGTTCGCGGCAACCTCACCGTCGAGCTGGCCCGGGCCCCAACCTGCATGGCCCGCGAAGACCCGAGCCGTTCCCACCCCAGGTTCGATCTCGCTCGGATCGCGCTCGAGATCGACAGTCCCCAGGTCCTCGTACAGCGCGGCATACCCCACCGACTCGTCGGGCATGGCGTCGATGCGGCGGGCGAGACCAATCGCGGCTTCGGGCTGCACCGGACCGCCGAAGAAGACCACTCTCGGCTCGGCGGCGAGCGCCGCCCACGCGGGGAGCACGTGGTCGATCGTGCTCCCCGTCGGGCGGTTCAGCACGACCCCGAGCGCTCCATCCGCGTTGTGCTCGAGGACCAGCAGGACAGTTCGAAAGAAGGTCGGCTCCTCGAGATCCGGGGTGGCGACGAGCAGCTTGCCTCGCAGGGATCGAGTCACCGTGCGACCCCACCGAGCTCGTTCACCGCGCACCTCCGGTCGGCGATTCACGACACGGTGATCCTCGCACAAGCGATGTGCGCCCAGATCATGATGAGGGAGCAACGGGCCTGGCCTCGCCTCGCGCTCTACCGTTGTCGGGATGACGCATGACCTCGTAATCCGCGGCGGCACCATCGTGGACGGGACCGGCGCCCCGGGAGTGCCCGGCGACGTTGCCGTCGACGGGGACCGCATCACCGCCGTCGGTGCGGTGCCCGAGCGCGGGAGCCGGGAGCTCGATGCCGGAGGCCGGCTCGTCACGCCGGGCTTCGTCGACATCCACACGCATCTCGACGCCCAGTTCGGTTGGGATCCGCTCGGGTCGTCGTCGTGCTGGCACGGGGTGACGTCGGTGGTGATCGGGAACTGCGGTGTGACGTTCGCGCCGGTGCGGCCCGACGATCACACGTATCTCGCCGAGATGATGGAGTCGGTCGAGGACATCCCGGCCGCCAGCATCCTCGACGGTCTGCCGTGGAGCTGGCGCACGTACGGCGAGTACCTC
>JALHSW010000446.1 GCA_022865365.1 Acidimicrobiia bacterium
CCCGCGGCCACGCCTCCTGTGGCGCTGGCTGACGGAACCGGCGGCCCCCGGCCTCGGACCGCCCCGCGAGCTGGGCCCGAACACGCCGAACCGGGCCGCGGCCGCGCTGGCGATGTTCGACGCGCTCGAGCTGGGGTCGACCGGAGTGCCGTGGCCTCCGGCCGTCGCCTTGTTCCCCGTCCTCGACGCGCAACCGATCGTCGACGCGAAGTCGGCTCGACGGCCGGTGGTGATCTCGGGTGACGGTGATGGCATCGTCGACGCCTCTACCGCGGGGTTGCTCGACGGACGGGAGCTGGTGCAGTACGCGGCCACGCTGGACGACAAGGCGCTTCGGTCCGCGATCGAGCGCGACGCGGATCTCGTGCTCACCGACAGCGCTCGACGACGCGCCCGGCGCTGGGACGTCCTGCGCGGAGATGTCGGCGCGACGGAGCGTGCGGGACAGCGGCCCCTCGGCGACGACACCGTCGACCAGCGTCTCGACCAGATCCCGGGCATGACCGACGCCGACCGGACCGTCGTCGAGCAGGAGGTCGTGCGCGTCTCGGCCCGGACCCTCGAACGGGCGGGCGCCGCGGGGCAGGAACGCCGTCTCGCGGTCGTGCTCACCCGACTGCGCCAGGTCGCCGAATCCGGCCGGGTCAGCGCCGAAGCCACCCTGGTCCGCTCGCTGCGGCTTCCGCGCGCGCGCGGTTTCTCGCTCGCCGGAACGGCGCGCGTCGCCGCGAGTGGCCCGGATGAGTTGGTCGATGCCGTCCTCGGCACGACCGCGGCCGGGACGACGTTCACGTCGTCCGGACGTCTCGCGGGCGTTCCGGACGCGCGTGCGTCTCGCGCGTTCGATGGCGACGCTGCGACTGCCTGGAGCGCTCCGTTGGGTGTTCAGGAAGGCCAGTGGCTCGACGCCCGTTTCGACGCACCGACGACGGTGGGCGGGCCCGGCGCGCTGACGGTCGTCGCCGATGGTCGACACTCGGTGCCGACGCGGCTGCGCGTCGAGGTGGACGGTGTAGCCGTCGCGAGCGTCGACGTGCCCCCGATCCCCGACGGGACGACGGAAGGGGCGACCGCCACCGTCCCGTTCGAGCTCGATCCGATGGTGGCGACCGACCTGCGGATCGTCGTGGAGACGACGCGCCCCGTCGTGGCGTCGGACGGCACGGTTGCGCCGCTCGCGTTCACCGAGGTGACGATCCCGGGGATCACGCCGGCCGGAGGCACTGCGACCGTACCGTCGCCATGCCGGAACGACCTGGTCAGTGTGGACGGCCAACCCGTCCCGGTCGAGGTGCGGGGTGCGACGAACGACGCGGCGCGCGGCCTCACCATCGTGCCGTGCGGGGACCCGTTGTCCCTCTCGGCCGGCCGCCACCAGATCGTCGCCGCGCCGGGAAGCGCGACCGGTCTCGACGTCGATCAGCTGGTGTTGATGTCGGCTGCAGGGGGCGGTCCTGCGACGGACGCTCGAGCCCGCCTCGGCGCGCCGCCCCCGGCCGTCGGCGCGCGGGTCCGTGTCGTCCACTCCGGACCGACATCGTTCGATCTGAAGGTCGACACCGACGGCGAGCCGTTCTGGCTCGTCCTGGGCCAGAGCCTGAGCGACGGGTGGAAACTCCAGACCTCATCGGGGCACTCGCTCGGCGAGCCGCAGCTCGTCGACGGGTTCGCGAACGGGTGGCTCGTCAAGCCCGGCTCGGCGGGGACGCTGCGTCTCGAACTGCGCTGGACGCCGCAGCGGTTCGTGTGGTGGGGATTGGGGCTGTCGGCGGCAGCCGTCGTTGTCTGTTTGGCCCTCCTGGTCCTGACCCGGCGAAGGCGGCGGGAGGATCCTGGCCTCGTAGCGTCGTCCCTCCTCGCCTCGCCTCTGCGGTACGTCGGCGCGGCGCCGAGCCTGACCTCGGCGGTGTTCGCGGGACTCTGCGTAGGGGCAGGCGCTGCGCTCGCCTCGCGTCCGGTGATCGGCCTCGGCGTTGGGCTGGCGACGGTCGTCGCGTCCCGCGTCAGGACCGGACGCGTGCTGCTGACCGGCGGTGCACCGCTCGCGCTTCTAGCCGCGAAGGTGTTCGAGGCCCCGGAGATGGGTTGGGTTGCGATCCTGCTGCTCGGCGCGGATCTCGTCGTCGATCACCAGTGGAGGACAGCCGCCACGTCGACGGACGGTGTCGAGGCCGTCGCCGCCGACCAGGCACAGGGCGCCTAGCGGGGGAGGCCCAGCACTCTCCTGGCGATGATGTTCTTGTTCACCTGGGTCGTGCCACCGGCGATGGTGTGTGAGCGCACCGCCACCCGATCGGTGCCCCATGACCCCGTCCCGGCCATGGGTCCGAGCACTGCGGCCGCGACCTCCGCGATGTGCTGCTCGGTCTCGCTCCAGACCAGCTTGGCGATGCTGGACTCCGGCCCGAGCGTGCGCCCGTGCAGCTCACCCGAGATCGCGCGGTCCGATACCAGCTTCAGCAGCTCGGCCTCGAGGTACACCCTCGCGAGGCGCTGGCGCAGCGCCGGCTCCTCGGCTGCGGTGCGTCCGTCGCCGAGCGGAGTGCCCATCGCTTCTTCGAGCAACCTTGCGACCTTGGCCCGCGTCCCCAGGTGCAGCTTCGCGACGCCCGCGCGCTCGTGGGAGAGCGTCGTCATGGCGACCCGCCACCCCTCGTTCTCGGGCCCGAGCATCGACGCAACCGGGACCCGCACGTCGTCGAAGAACATCTCGTTGAAGTCGTGGCCGCCGGTGATCGTGATGAGCGGCCGGACCGTGATCCCCGGCAGCGTCATGTCGACCAGCAGACACGAAATGCCCTGGTGCTTGGGTGCCTCGGCGTCGGTGCGCACGAGGAGCTCGCACCAGTCGGCGAGATGACCGAGTGACGTCCAGGACTTCTGGCCGTTGACCACCCCGACGTCGCCGTCGCGCACGGCCGACGTGCGCAACGACGCGAGGTCGGAGCCGGCGTCGGGCTCGGAGAAGCCTTGGCACCAGATGTCATCGCCGCGCATCATCGGGGGGAGCAGTGACCGCTTCTGCGCGTCGCTCCCGTACGTCATGATCGCCGGCGCGACGTTGGGGATGCCGAGCACGTTGATCGGACCCGGTGCTCCGGCCCGGTGCATCTCCTCGGCCCACACGACCTGATCCATCACGCTGGCGCCGCGCCCGCCGTACTCCTCGGGCCACGCGATCGCGGCGTAGCGCGCGTCCGCGAGGTCACGGTTCCACGCAAGCAGCCGCTCGAGCTCAGGGCTTCCTGCTTCAGCCCCGAGCGACGGTCCCTGGCCGCGCACGTCCTCGGTGACGTGCTCGTCGAGCCAGGAGCGCAGCTCGAGTCGGAACGCCTCGGCCGCCTCCGGGTACGAGAAGTCCACCCGGATCTCAGGCGTCGGTCAGACCGGCGAGCCGACGGGCGTAGGCGAGAGCCGGTGCGGCGTCGTACGCCCGGAAGATCTGCATCTTCTCTGCCTCGATCGAGCCCTCGGCGTGGACCGCGAGCACCGCGTGGTACCCACCGAAGTCGCGCGCGGTCAGGTCCGCGATCAGGTGCAGGACTCGGAGTCGGTCCTCGGCGGGCGCCTTCCCGCGGTAGTACCTCTCGAGGACCGCCCGAACCTCGGGGTTGGCCCAGTCCTCGCCACCGGGCCCGGTGACGAGGAGACCGCCGGCGCAGTCCTGGACGATCTCGAGCGCGTGGTGGTACTGGCTGGCGAAGGTGAACTTCGCGATGTTGGTCGTCAACGGGTCGGGGTACCAGATCCCGCGCGCTCCCTCGCGCGCACGGATGGCAGCCAGAGCGGTGAGTCCGCGCACGGTCTCGGCATAGGTGATGAGCTGCGTGAGCTTCTCGCGGATGTGGCCCGCGCGGATGACCCCGTTCATGTCGGCGATGAGTGCCGCGGCCCCCGCGAGCGCGTCCACGAGTGGGAGCTTGTACGAGACGGCCGTGAAGCGGTGGTACTCGACGAAGGTGAGCGCCAGCGCGCCGGTGAGCTCCGGCCGGCGGTTCAGGAACACGCGCTCCCACGGCACGAAGACGTCGTCGAACAAGGTCAGCGTCTCGAGCATCTTGTGGCGTGACGAGAGCGGGAACTCGAACTCGTCACGGTCGCCGGCGCCGTAGGAGGATACGTAGAGCGACAGACCCGGCGTGTCCATGGGAACGGCGAACGCCACCGCATAGTCGGCGTCTTCGGGGCTCATCGTGCG
>JALHSW010000447.1 GCA_022865365.1 Acidimicrobiia bacterium
ACGCACCGCCCCGCACGAGCACGCGTCGCAGGCCGAGCAGCACGCGCAAGTCCGCGGCGACGAGCGAAGCGACGCTCTTCGACACCGAACGCTGAGCGGGCGACGACCCACCGATCCGGCCGGTCCCTGGGGTCCGGCGTTTCGCTCAGGCGGCGCTACGACCCCACAGCAGCCGCGATCCCAGCCCGATCAGCCTCCCACGCCGATTCACCCATGCACCACGACCATGGCCCCACCTTCCGTCGACCGCGACCGCTCCCACCGAGTCCCGCGAAGGCAGCCTTCCGCATACACCCTTGCGGGTCACGCCTACCGGCGAGACCCGCGTCCCATGGGACCGAGAAGCCGAGTCCCATGGGACATTCCGAGTGGTCGCGTGGGACACCGTGCCGATGTCCCATCGCGCACGAACAAGGTCCCACGCGCTATCGCGCGACTCGGATGAGACGTTCAGGCCGCGGAGGCGGACCTTTGCAGCTTGTAGAGCCGCTGACCCGTGAGAAGATGAAGGCATGGCTACCGGACGCGAGTTCGACGTGATTCTCGAGGCGCAGGACGATGGCGGCTACGTCGCCTCCGTCCCCGATCTTCCTGGTGTCTGGACCCAGGGCGACACGCGCGAGGAAGCAGTCGCGATGGTCAAGGATGCGATCGCCGGCTACCTCGAGACGCTCGAGGAACTTGGTCGACCGCTTCCGAAGCCGAACCGGGAGCACCTGACGGTTCAAGCGTGACCGAACGGCTGCCGACCGTCACCGCTCGCCAGCTCATCCGAGTGCTCGAACGGCACGGGTGGGCGTTGCATCGAACGCGCGGCAGCCACCAGCACTTCGTCCACCCCGACCGCACAGCCATCGTCACCGTGCCCGTGCACGCGAAGGACCTGAAGCGCGGTCTTGTCGCCGGGATCCTGAAAGACGCGGGGATCAGCCGCGAGGAGTTCTTGCGAACGCTCTAGACCTCGTAGCGGACACGCGACGCGCGCCCAACTTGTCACCGGTTTGTCACCGGGTCGCGTCGTACACTGCGTCCATGGCGTCCAGAGCGTCCACGCATTCCGTTACCGCGCAACGCGCGCGCATTCAGACGAACACCCTGGACGACTTGTCTCCCGCTTCTATTCCGTTGGTCGGGGGTTCGAATCCCTCCGGGCGCGCCGCACGCACCGCCGCCAGCGACGCTCTGCTTCGCTCTCCGCGTGCGAGGTGTCGACGTGAACGAAGCGACCGTGCTGCGAGGCGGAGTGGCGAACGGCGGCGCAGCTGATCGGCCGCGATCTGGCCCAGCTCGGAGGAGAGCTCGGAGTTCCCGACCAGATCGGTGAAGAGGATCGTCGCCGTCGCTGCGCAACGTACGGGTACTCTGGTCTGCCCGGGCGGTGAAGTTCCGCCGGCAGGCTCATGGTGGCCGTAGCTCAGTTGGCTAGAGCGCCGGGTTGTGATCCCGGAGGTCGGGGGTTCGAAACCCCTCGGTCACCCCAGACGCACGCGCCCTCCCCTCTCGCGAGG
>JALHSW010000046.1 GCA_022865365.1 Acidimicrobiia bacterium
ACGGTGACGGAGACGAGCAAGCCGGCGGACGCGACGTTGGTGTCGTATGTACCGAATGGTTCGCTGACGCCGCCGGAAGTGACGGTCGGGAACAACACGACGGTCGCAGTGACGATCACCAACTCCTACCCCAAGGCCGGTGGTGAGTTCAGCGGCAAGGTGAACATCAAGAAGGAGTTGACCGGTAGGTCGCCGGCGGAAGGCACGCAGTTCGTCGTCAACGTCAAATGCATCGGAACCACGGTGAACGTCGACGAAAACGTGATCTTGACGTTCTCGAAGACCTTGACGGGGACCGTGGCGTTCAGCGCGCCGACCGACGAGACCGTGACCTGCACGGTGACCGAGAAGGACCCGTTGGGCGGCGCGGTCTCGGCCACGATCGGACCGAACAAGGGCGTCGTCGTACTGACGGTCAACGCTCCGTCACAGGACGTGAAGGTGACGAACCACTACGGCGACCCGGTCGTCCAGGTGGCCGGCGTCCAGGTGGCCGGTGTCTCGGTGACCCATGCCCTGCCGTTCACCGGTTCGTCGAGCGACATCCTGTTGAAGTCAGCGGCGTGGCTGCTCGGAATCGGTGGCGCGTTCTGGTTCATCGCCAGGAAGCGCCGTCGCGGAAGCGGGATCGCGGCCTGATCGGGGGGAATCCCCCCTTGGGGTGACGAGAAGCGTGTGCAGTCGGCCCCGGGTTTCGTACCCGGGGCCGATGCGCGTCGCTGCGCCGACTCAGGCGGTCGAGGGTGGTGCGACGGTGCCGCGCTCGATCGCTCCGAGCGTCAGGCGCTGGATCGTGCGGTGGTGCGTGTAGTCGACGATGCGGCGCGCGAGCGGGAGGATCTCGGGCGCGGCCGCGGCGGAGGATTCCTGGAAGCGAGCGAGATCGTCGGCGTCCCACACGAGTGTGCCGCCGGTGGCGAAGAGATCGACGATGCGGCGCTGGGTCGCGTCGATGCCCTCGGCGTAGATGCGGCCGATCTCCACCAGGGCCCTGGCGTCGATGCCGAGTCGGTGCAGGTCGGCCATCGTGCGCAGCAGGTCGAGGTCGTCGGAGTCGTACGAGTCACGGCCGTACTCGCCCGGCTCCCGCAGGAAACCGGACGTCCGCAGCGCGTCGACGAGCTCTGCGTCGATGCCGGCCCGTTCGGTCAGCTCCTCGAGGGTGTAGGTGCGTCCGCCACCGCCCGCGAAGACACCCTCGAGGAGGTCCTCGCGGGCGTTGTCGAGCAGCGCGCGGATCGCGGCGAGCGAGAACCGGCGGCCCTGCATCGCCTTGATGCGCTCGAGCCGGTCGAGGTGCTCGGGCCCGTACAGCTTCGTCCGGCCGTGGCGCTCGGCCGCGGGGAGGAGCCCCTCACGCTGGTAGTAGCGAATCGTGTCGACCGTGATCCCGGCCCGCTGAGCCAGCGCGTCGATCCGCCAGCAGCCGGTGCCGACGGGGCGAGTGGTCACGGCGTCCATCATCTTCCCCCAACTCCACGGTCGTGCGGCGGTGCGCGTCGGCTTGTGACATCGGTCACCAGGCTTGACAGCACCTACCCTAAGAGTGAATACTCGTAGAGTCAAGACACCAGAGTTGACGCACCCAACCAGGGCACCGACTCCGGTGACCGGTTCACGGAAGGGACGTCGCCATGGGCACCACCACGAGCATCGAGCGTGAGCGGGCACTAGCGTGGATCGCACGGCAGCTGCGCTGGGAGCGCACGCTGACCGCGCTGCGTCACGGCGAGGTCGCGACAGGGCGCAAGGCCGCCTGACCCATTCCCTCCGCGCAAGACCAAGTCGACGCCCCCGGCCTGACGGGTCTCCCCCCGTCCCGTCGTGGCCGAGGTGTCTCACGAGACCCGGTCCGCCCCCCGGACCGGGTCTCGTCCTGTCCGGGGTCGGGTGGACGCTCAGGTCCGCATCCAGCGGGGGAGTGTCACGTCGTCGACGGTCTGGAAGACGACGTGCACGGCTTCACCGATGTGGATCGACGCCGGATCGATCTCGTTGATCGGGCCGTCGGGACGCGCCAGCAGGTTGCCGACCATCCGGATCTTCGGATCCTCGTCGAGCGCGACCACGATCACGTTGTAGGGCGCGAGCTCCGCGTACGCCGGCAGCAACGGCGGGTGGGCGACGACGTACGACCAGACCGTTGCGTTCCCCGACGCGCGTTCCCATCGGATCTCGAGCGACCGGCACTCCGGGCACATCGGTCGCGGCGGGAAGCGCCACGCGCCACAGTGCCCGCAGGCCTGCACGAGCAGCTCACCGCGCGCGGCGGCGGCCCAGAACTCGGCCCCGTCCTCGCCCTCGATGTCGGGAAGCAGCATCCCTGACTCCATGCCCGTCCCCTCAGCTCCTCAGGAGCAGCGCGCTCGTCGGGACACCCTCGCCGCTCGTGACGATGCACGTGTCGGCGCCTCCGACTTGCGACGTCGACGTGCCGCGCATCTGGCGCACCCCTTCGAGCACGAGGTTGAAGCCGTGCACGTAGGCCTCGGACATCCCGCCCCCGGCGGTGTTGGTGGGGAGGCGCCCGTCGGGCCACTCGAGCGCACCGTTCTCGGTGAACGCCGCGCCCTCGCCGCGCTCGCAAAATCCGTACCCCTCGAGTGAGAGCGGGACCAACGGGCTGAACGCGTCGTAGATCTGGGCGACCTTCACGTCGGCGGGGGTGAAGTCGGCATCGCGCCAGAGTCGACTCGCGGCGGTCCACGACGGCCCGAGCAGCGGATCGTCGTTGAAGTAGTTGATCATCGTCTGGTGCTGGCGCGGGAGGCCCTGCGCGCCGGCGTGCACGTACACCGGCTTCTGCGCGAGGTCGGCGGCGCGTTCGGCGGAGACGAGCACGACCGCGAGCCCCCCGTCGGTCTCGAGGCAGTTGTCGAAGAGGCAGAGCGGCTCGGAGATCCACCGAGCGGCCATGTAGTCGTCGCGCGTCATCGTCTTGTCGTGCATCGTTGCGAGCGGGTTGCGGTTGGCGTGCCGGCGGAACGCCAAGGCGACGTTGGCGAGGTGGTCGCGGGTCGCGCCGAAGTCGTGCATGTAGCGGCGCGTGAGCATCGCGACCTCGTCAACCGGGCGCAGCAGGCCGAACGGGCGGCTCCACTGCCAGTGGTCGGCGAGGCGCCGGGACACCTGCGCCCAGGGGCGACTTGCCTTCGATGCGCGCTTGCGCGCCCGCCACGCGACCGCGACGTCGCACTGCCCGGTTGCGATCGCCATGGCTGCCTGCAACACGACCCCGCATCCGGCACCCCCGCCGTACCCGACCTGGGAGAAGAAGGTGATGTCGCCGAGCCCGAGGTTGCGGGCGACGTCGATCTCGCGGTTCGGCTCCATCGTGAACGACGCCAGCCCGTCGACCTCAACCGGCGCGACGCCGGCGTCGTCGAGCGCCAGCGAGATGGCCTGGCACGCGAGCGACAGCTCGCTGTCGGGCAGGCCCTTGCCGAACGGGGTCTGCCCGATCCCTGCGATGGCGACCCGGTCCTTCAGCATTGCTCCGCTTCCGCTCGGCTCCTCGTGCTCCGTCGGTTCGTGCCGGGGCCTCGCTCGCTTCGCATCAGCATTGCTCCGCTTCCGCTCGGCTCCTCGTGCTCCGTCGGTTCGTGCCGGGGCCTCGCTCGCTTCGCATCAGCATTGCTCCGCTTCCGCTCGGCTCCTCGTGCTCCGTCGGTTCGTGCCGGGGCCT
>JALHSW010000448.1 GCA_022865365.1 Acidimicrobiia bacterium
CGGCGCGCGTTCCTCCCGCCGGCAGCCCTGTGCACCGACAACGCGGCGATGATCGCCGCGACGGCCTGGTGGCGCCTCCGGGCCGACGGCCCCACCCCCCTCGACACCGGTGTCGACCCCGGCCTGGCCCTGCCGTCGGTTGGATGAGCCGGCTTGCCGGGGACCGATGGACGCGGGTATCTTGGAGCGTTAGCACTCGCCGCTCGCGAGTGCCAGCGACCGATCCGCCGTGAGCGCCGCAGGAGGCGAAACGAATGAAGCTGCAGCCGCTGGATGACCGCATCGTCGTCCGGTCCAATGAGCCCGAGGAGACCACGGTCAGTGGCCTCGTCATCCCCGACACCGCCAAGGAGAAGCCCCAGCAGGGCGAAGTCCTCGCGGTGGGTCCGGGGCGTCGCGCCGAGAACACCGGTGAGATCGTCCCGATGGACGTCAAGGTCGGTGACACCGTCGTGTACTCGAAGTACGGCGGCACCGAGATCGCCGTCGACGGCGAGGATCTGCTGATCCTCACGAGCCGCGACGTGCTCGCCAAGGTGGGCAAGTAGCGAAGAGCCCCGGCTCGCAAGACCTGGCTCCACCGATCACGACCCCCGGGCTCGCTCGGGGGTCGAGTCGCGTCAGGAGCCGTTCGTGACGTGGGTCAGCGCGGTGTCCTTCGCCCAGCGGTAGTCGGCCTTGCCGTTCGGACCGCGCGGGATCGCGTCGACCATCACGACGTGGCGCGGTCGCTTGAAGCGGGCGAGATGACTGCCCGCAGCTTCCACATCCGCCGGCTCGAGCGCCGCGCCGGCTTCGGCCGAGACGACCGCGGCGACAGACTCCCCGAAGCGATCATCGGGGACGCCGACCACGACGCAGTCGTGCACGCCGTCGAGTGACTTCAGCGCTTCCTCCACCTCCTCGGGGTAGATCTTCTCGCCCCCCGAGTTGATGCACACCGATCCGCGCCCGAGCAGCGTGATGCGCCCGTCGGCCTCGACCGTCGCCCAGTCGCCGGGCACCGAGTAGCGGACGCCGTCGAACACGCGGAACGTCCCGGCCGACTTCCTCTCGTCCTTGTAGTACCCGGACGGGAGGAAGCCGCCGAGCGCCAACATCCCGCGTTCGCCGGATCCGGGTTCCACCGGTCGGCCGTCCTCGGTGAGCACCTTGGTGTGTGTGCCGATCGTGAACTCGGCGGTCGTGACCTCCTGCCCTGGCGCGGTGAGGCTCGACGCAAATCCGACGCCCTCGCTGGATCCGAGTGTGTCGAGGCAGAAGACCGGCTGGTGGTTCATGAGTGCCTGCTTGACGGGTGCACTCCACATCACGCCAGAGCTCACGACGAGCACGAGCGACGACAGGTCGTAGGCCTCGTCGCGTCCGGCGGCCTCGTCGAGCGCCACCACCATGGGCTTCGCGAACGCGTCCCCGACAATCGCCATCTGCGTGATGCGCTCGCGTGCGACGACCCGCCAGAGCTCGTGCGGGTCGAAATGCCGTCCTTGGAGGGTCACGATCGTGCTGCCGCAGAACAGCGTCTGCATCGATGTCATGCCCCCGGTCCCGTGCATGAGTGGCGACGCCGGGAGGTGCATCGGGGCGCGCCCGGCATCGATGATGCGAAGCGCCGCGGCGGCTGCATCGGCCGGCGACTCGGGGGTCGCTTCGCGCATCACCGGGTACACGGACTCGGCGAGCGTTCCGAACAGGTCCTCGCTGCGCCACATCACCCCCTTGGGCATGCCGGTGGTGCCGCCGGTGTAGACGAACCAGAGGTCGTCACCCGATCGCTCGATCCGCGGCGCCGGGTCATGGTTCGCGATCAGGTCCTCGTAGCGCAAAGCTCCGTCGAGATGGGGGGAGCCGTCGTCGACCTGGACGATCGCGCGCAGCGTCGGACATCGATCGCGCACGGCACCCACACGGTCGGCGAGCTCGCCGTGGAACACGAGGATCTCGGCGTCGGCATTGTCGATCAGGTACGCGAGCTCGTCGTCGAGGTAGCGGTAGTTCACGTTCACGTGAACGGCACGAGCCTTGAACGTGGCGAACTCCACCTCGAGGTACTCGTTCGAGTTGAAGAGGTACAGCGCGACCTTGGCGTCGGGACGGACCCCGAGCTCGGCGAACGCGGCCGCGAGCCGGGCGGCCCGGTCGTCGAACTGCTGCCAGGTGCAGCGACGATCACCCTGCACAAGCGCGACGCGGTCGGGGACCGCGTCGGCGACCGCCTCCCAGACGTTGGCGATGTTCCAGTCCACGGTGCGAGTTCCTCCCTGGGAGTCGGCGGCCTGAGAGTAGTTAGTTTCTTGGGTATGACTGATCGAGGGGGGAGCCAGCGCATCCCGCGGCCCGCCTCGGCCCGGGCCGGTCGTGCGCCGGCGTGGGCCCACGTCGACCCCGCCGACCGGCGCTTCTCGCTCGCCGATGTTCGGACCGCCGCCCTGCGGTTCGCGGCACCCCGGCGCATCGAGGCCCCGAGCACGGCGCGGCCCGCCGCCGTTCTGGTGGCGTTCTTCGATGAGGAGGACGAGGCCAGGGTCATCCTCACGAAGCGGCCCGAGAGCATGCCCTCGCACCAGGGCGAGATCGCCTTCCCCGGCGGGAAGTTCGAGCCCGGGGTCGACCGGAACCTGGAGGACACCGCGCTGCGAGAAGCCCACGAGGAGATCGGCCTCGACCCGGCGCACGTCGAGGTCGTCGCCGAGCTCACCAGCATGACGACCGTGGCCGGTCGCTTCGTGCTCACACCGTTCGTGGGCCTCCTCGACCGGCGCCCCGTCCTCACCCCGGACTTCACCGAGGTGGTCTCGGTCTTCGACGTCTCGGTCTCGGAGCTCCTCGACGACGCCGCCTACCGGGAGGAGCGGTGGGACCTCCCGGTAGCGCTCGGGCCGGTAGCGCTCGGGCCCGAAGCCGGCCTCGATCGGCCCATCAACTTCTTCGAGCTCCCGGGCGAGACGGTCTGGGGTGCCACCGCCCGCATCCTCGCCGACTTCCTCGAGCACCTGGTGACGACCGGTCGCTGACCGGGTCCTGGCACCCCTCCGAGCGGGCGGTATCCTCGAAGTTCGGCGGACGAGGGGAGCATCTCGGGTGGAAGTCGAGATCGGGATCGGCAAGTCCGGGCGACAAGCCTACGGGTTCGACGACATCGCGATCGTCCCCAGCCGTCGCACGCGAGATCCCGAGGACGTCGACATCACCTGGGAGATCGACGCGTTCAAGTTCGAGCTACCGCTCATCGCGTCGGCCATGGACGGTGTCGTCTCACCGAAGACCGCGATCGAGCTCGCCGAGCTCGGTGGGCTCGGCTGCTTGAACCTCGAAGGTCTGTGGACGCGCTACGAGGACCCCGAGCCGCTGCTCGAGGAGATCGCTGCACTCACGCCGGAGAAGGCGACGGGGCGAATGCAGGAGATCTACGCCGAGCCGATCAAGGACGAGCGCATCGGTCAGCGCATCCGCGAGATCAAGGAAGCCGGCGTCACCGCGTGCGCGTCGCTCACGCCGCAGCGCGTCGAGCACTTCGCGAAGGCTGTCATCGACGCCGAGCTCGACCTGCTCGTCATCCAGGGGACGGTTGTCTCGGCCGAGCACGTCTCGAAGGACGAGTCGCGCCAGCCGCTGAACCTGAAGAAGTTCATTCGTGAGTTCGATCTCCCGGTCCTCGTCGGAGGCTGTGCGTCGTATTCCACGGCGCTGCACCTGATGCGCACCGGTGCCGTCGGTGTGCTCGTGGGGGTCGGGCCGGGCCACGCGTGCACGACCCGCGGTGTGCTCGGCATCGGGGTGCCCCAGGCCACGGCGATCGCCGACGCCGCGGGGGCACGCATCCGCCACCTCGACGAGACCGGCGTCTACGTGCACGTGATCGCCGATGGCGGCATGAGCACCGGCGGCGACATTGCGAAGGCGATCGCCTGCGGTGCCGACGCGGTGATGGTGGGCTCGCCCCTCGCGTGCGCGTACGAGTCGCCCGGACGCGGCTTCCACTGGGGGATGGCGACGTTCCACCCGACGCTGCCTCGGGGTGCGCGGGTGGAGGCAGGCCGCAAGGCCAGCCTCGCCGAGATCCTCGTCGGCCCGGCTCACGAGAACGACGGCTCGATGAACCTCTTCGGGGGGCTGCGCACCTCGATGGCGACCACGGGGTACGAGACGCTCAAGGAGTTCCAGAAGGCCGAGGTCATGGTGGCACCGTCGCTGCAGACCGAGGGCAAGGCGCTCCAGCGGGCCCAGGGCGTCGGGATGGGCCGCTGAGCCCGGCCCCATGACTGCCCCGCACGACACCGTTCTCGTCGTCGACTTCGGGGCGCAGTACGCGCAATTGATCGCCCGGCGGGTGCGCGAAGCGCGCGTCTATTCGGAGATCGTGCCCCGCACCATGCCGATCGCGGAGATGCTGGCGAAGCACCCGAAGGGCATCATCTTCTCCGGAGGACCCGCGTCGGTGCATGTCGACGACGCGCCGACCATCGATCCCGCTATCTACGACGACGATGTTCCCGTCCTGGGCATCTGCTACGGCGCGCAGCTCGTCGCGCTGCAGCTCGGCGGCGACGTCGAGCGCACGGGCGGCGGTGAGTACGGGCGCACCGCGATGACGCGTCACGGCTCGTCGGTGCTGCTCGCAGAGCTCCCCGAGACCCAGAGCGTCTGGATGAGTCATGGCGACGCGATCACGTCGGCCCCCGGTGGATTCGCGGTCACGGCGTCGTCACCGGGTGCCGCGGTCGCCGCACTCGAGGATCGCGAGCGCGGCGTGTACGGCGTGCAGTTTCATCCCGAGGTCGTGCACACCGAGCGGGGACAGGACGTGCTCCGCGCGTTCCTCTTCGACGTGTGCGCGTGCCGTCCGACCTGGACGAACACGAACATCATCGAAGAAGCGGTCGCCGAGGTGCGTGCCCAGGTGGGGAGCGAGCGGGTCATCTGCGGGCTCTCCGGCGGGGTCGACTCCGCGGTCGCGGCCGCACTCGTGCACCGGGCGGTCGGCGACCAGCTGACCTGCGTCTTCGTCGACACCGGGCTGCTGCGCCTCGACGAGGCGGAGCAAGTCGAGGAGACGTTCCGCGCGCAGTTCCACGTCGACCTCGTGCACGTGAAGGCCGCGGACCGCTTCGTCAGCGCGCTGGCCGGAGTGACCGAGCCGGAGCAGAAGCGCAAGATCATCGGCGAGACCTTCATCAGGGTCTTCGAGGAGGTGGCCGCCGATCTCTCCGACGCGAGGTTCCTCGTGCAGGGCACGTTGTACCCCGACATCGTCGAGTCAGGCGGTGGCGACAATGCGACGATCAAGTCGCACCACAACGTGGGTGGTCTGCCCGACGACATGAAGTTCGACCTCGTCGAGCCGCTCCGCGCCCTGTTCAAGGACGAGGTCCGCGCGATCGGCGAGGAGCTCGGCCTCCCGGAGGAGATCGTGTGGCGCCAGCCGTTCCCCGGTCCGGGGCTCGCGGTGCGGATCATCGGCGAGGTCACGCCAGAGCGTCTCGACACGCTCCGCCTCGCCGACGCCGTCGTGCTCGAGGAGCTCCGCCGGGCCGGGCTCGAGCGTGAGATCTGGCAGAGCTTCGCGGTGTTGCCCGCGGTGCGCACGGTCGGCGTCATGGGTGACGGCCGCACGTACGAGTACCCGATCATCATTCGGGCCGTCACGTCAGAGGACGCCATGACGGCCGACTGGGCCCGCCTCCCGCACGATTTGCTCGAGCGGATGGCATCGCGAATCATCAATGAGGTGCCCGGGGTGAACCGGGTCGCCTACGACATCACCAGCAAGCCACCCGGCACCATCGAGTGGGAATGAGCGAATGGCAGTAGGCGAATCGGAATGACAGGAGCGCACGCTCTTATGACAGGAGAGAAGATGGACCTCGACACTCTTCGCGCCAACGCCCAGGCGCTCGTCGCGCCGGGCAAGGGAATCCTGGCCGCCGACGAGTCGGGCGGCACCATCAAGAAGCGCTTCGACGCGATCAAGGTCGAGTCGACCGAGGAGAACCGGCGCGCGTACCGAGAGCTGCTGTTCAGCACCCCGGGCATCTCCGATCACGTCAGCGGCGTGATCCTGTTCGACGAGACGATCCGCCAGTCGGATCGCGACGGGACCCCGTTCCCGAAGCTCCTCGCCGACCAGGGCATCATCCCCGGCATCAAGGTCGACACCGGCGCGAAGCCACTCGCGGGCGCCGATGGTGAGACCGTCACCGAGGGGCTCGATGGGCTGCGCGAGCGGCTGGAGGAGTACCACGCGCTGGGCGCGCGGTTCGCCAAGTGGCGCGCCACGTACACGATCACCGACGAGATCCCGTCGCGCTACTGCTACGAGGCCAACGCGCACGCACTCGCCCGCTACGCCGCGCTCTGCCAGGAGGCAGGGATCGTGCCGATCGTCGAGCCCGAGGTGCTCATGGAAGGCTCGCACTCCATCGAACGGGCCAGCGACGTGACCGCCGAGGCGCAGGCCGCGCTGTTCCAGGAGCTGCACCGCAACCGCGTGCTGTTCGAGGGTGTGCTGCTCAAGCCGAACATGGTGCTCTCGGGGTACGACGCGAAGAGCCAGGCCGCCGACGAGGAGGTCGCCCAGCGCACGATCCGCTGCTTCCGCTGGACGGTGCCCGCGGCGGTGCCCGGCATCGTGTTCCTCTCGGGGGGTCAGACCGACGAGCAGGCGACCAGCCGTCTCAACGAGATGAACATGCTCGGTCCGCACCCGTGGGAGCTGTCGTTCTCGTACGGCCGGGCACTCCAGGCCCCGGTGCTGAAGGTCTGGAAGGGTGATGCCGCGAACGTCGCGGCGGCCCAGGCCGCATTCACGCACCGCGCCCGGATGAACGGCGCGGCGCGCGACGGCAGCTACACCGCGGCGATGGAGAAGGCTGCCTGACGTTCCGCCCTTCGGGGCATGGAGTCAGGAACCGAACTTCTTGACCTCGGGGGCGGCCTTGGCCTCCTCGTAGTCCTTGAGCGCCCTCGAGTAGCCGTTGGCACCGTGGCGGAGCTTGCCGCCGGTGCGGACCTCTTTCACCTTGTCCTCGAGGTCCTTGAGCAAGCCTTCGAGGTCGTCGCCGGCGTGTGCGGTCGTCACGCGGTCGAACTTCTCATGGATCTCGTCGAAGCGGCGACGCACCTGTCCGTACTCGTCGTCGAGTCGTTTCTTGGCGTCTTCCACGCTCTGGGCCATCGCACGCTCCTGCTGCACTGGTCGGGTCGGGCACGGTCAGCCTACGACTCGGCCTCGCGAGCGTCCTGTCCCAAGCCGGGTTCTCAAGGGCCTCGGGCGCGGCCTCACGCCGCGTCGGATCTTCGTCGGCTCGTGTCGGTGCCCGCCGCGGTCGACGAACCGGGTGGGTCGAGGATGCGGGTGCCGTCGTGGTGGTCGACCAGGCGCCAGCCCCGACTCTTGCGCCGGTGGTGGTGCCGGCAGAGGCCGTCGGTGTTCTCGGCGGTGGAGTTGCCGCCGTCGGCGACCGGGACGGCGTGGTCGTGCTCGAGGCGCTGCGCCCGTCCGCAGCCGGTGATGGTGCAGACGGGGTCGCGGGCGTCGAGGAGCTGGTGGAGCGCGGCGACCATCTTGCGTCCGGGCCGGGCGAACGTTCGGACATCGCGGCCGTCCTCCACGAGGATGGTGAGGACCGCGTCGCCGCGCAGGGACCGCACGTGCTCGACGGGGACCGGCCCGACGCCGGGGATCTGGCAGCGCTCGCCCGGCCGGGCGACGCCGGTGAGCAGCGGGTTGATGTCGATGTGGGCGACGACGTGGTCGCGCGTCTTCGCGCGGCCCCTGGGCTTGATACCGCTCGTGGGTTGGACGCCGCGGCGGGCGGCCCGGGCCATGAGGAGCATGGCGTCGAAGGCGATGGCGTCCGGCGTGTCGCGCTGATCGACGGCCTGCCTCCCTGCGATGTCCCAGGCCGCATCGTCGTAGCGGGCGAGGCAGGCCTGGAGCTCGGCACCGAGCGCGACGGTGCCCTGGAGCGCCAGGTTCCAGATGCCGTCGCGGGAGACCCAGGAGTGGCGGGCTCGGTCGCGGTGGATCCGCGCCTCCCGCTCGGCTGCGTCCGGCGCCTGGGCGAGCACCCGCCGCGTCTCGTCGCGTGCGGCTCGCAATCCTTCGCGCCCGGCAGTGCGCAGCACCCGCTGCTCGGCTGACTCGCCGCCGACTGCCGCCGCTGCCGTGACCTCGCGCGCGGCCGTGAGCGAGAGCGAGCCGGATCGGAGCGCGCGATCGGTCGGAGCGCAATCGGGGAGCGCTTCGGCCACCTTGAGCGCGTCTCGCGCGGAACCGAACCCGGTGTCGGTGAGATCGGCGAACCACTCGGCCGGCGTCACCGCGGAGACCCGCGCCGAGCGGTCGGTCTTCCACACGCCCGTGTCGACGCAACGCTTCCCGAGCAGGGCGGTCGCGGTCGTCCCCAGCCGCGCGATCTCCGCAGCGAAGCGAGCCTGCTGGAGCGCATCGCGGCCTTCGAGGCGCACCGCGTCGAGGCCGCTCACGACCTCTCGTAGCTGCTCGGCGATGTGCTCGATCCGGGACATGACTTCCACCTTGCCAGGGGGGTGTGACAGCAACGCCTCGGCCTACGTTGCGTAGATTTGGTGGCGTGCGGGCGCTGGTGCAGCGGGTGAGCGAGGCCCGGGTGCGGGTCCTGGGTGCGGGTGGTGAAGAGCCGGTCGCCCAGGTGGTCGGCCAAGTACTAGGGGAGATCGGCCCCGGCCTCTGCGTGCTCGTGGGCGTGACGCACACCGACGACGAAGCCGTCGCCCGCAGGGTCGCCGAGAAGCTCTGGCACCTGCGGATCTTCGACGACGCCGACGGCGTGATGAACCACTCGCTCGCCGAGGTCGGGGGTCAGATCCTCGTGGTCAGCCAGTTCACCCTGTACGGCGACACCCGCAAGGGTCGGCGCCCGTCGTGGGTGGCTGCGGCGCCCCCGGAGCAAGCCGAGCCGCTGGTCGAGGCGGTCGTGGCCGCGCTGACGGACCTGGGGGCCCACGTGGCGACCGGCCGCTTCCGGGCCGACATGGCCGTCGAGCTGGTGAACGACGGCCCGGTGACGCTCCTCGTCGAGGTCTGATCTGCGCGCCAGGTTCTAGGCTCCTTCGGCCGAGGGGGGTCCATGGCCGGCACGGTCGTCATCTGCTTCACCGACATCGTCGAGTCGACCGAGCTGCTGACGCGTCTCGGGGACGACGCGTTCGACGACGTCCGGCGCCGCCACTTCGAGGCCCTCGAGCGTCAGGTCGACGAGCACGGCGGTGAGGTGGTGAAGCGCCTCGGCGACGGCCTCATGACCTCGTTCGGCAGCGCCTCCGACGCGGTCTCGGCGGGCGTCGCGATGCAACGGGCCGTCGCCGCGGCATCGCGCGGGGCCGCACACGACACCGTTGCGGTGCGCGTCGGCATCTCCGCCGGCGATGCCACCCGCGAAGACGGCGACTGGTACGGGGTGCCCGTGGTCGAGGGCGCCCGGCTCTGCGCCGCTGCAGCACCCGGGCAGATCCTCGTGAGCGAGGTGGTGCGCCTCCTTGCCGGCAACCGGGGCGGGCACGAGTTCCGTTCGGTGGGCGCACTCGAGCTCAAGGGCCTGCCCGAGCCGGTCGGTGCGGCCGAGGTGGCGTGGACTCCGGCAGTCGCGACGCTCGCGGTGCCGCTCCCGGGTTCGCTCGCGCCCGACGCCGGTGAACTGCCGTTCGCGGGACGCGACGAAGCGCTC
>JALHSW010000449.1 GCA_022865365.1 Acidimicrobiia bacterium
AGGACGGACAGACCCTCTAGCCTGCACTGCGTCGTGAGCGCGGACCAGCCCGCCCCATTCATCCCCTCGCGCCCGGACGAGGCGCCCGTACCGACCACGCCGTGGCGCGTCTTCGGGACTCCGGCGTACTTCCGGCTCTGGCTCGCCCAGGTCGTCTCGAGCATGGGTGACTGGATCGGGCTCATCGCGATCCTCGCGATCGCGTCACGCGTGTCGGACAACTCGGGCGCGGCGGTCAGTCTGGTGATGGTCGCTCGGGTCGTCCCCGGGTTCTTCCTCGGCACCGTGGGCGGCGTGGTCATCGATCGCTTCGACCGGCGCAAGGTGATGGTCATCTGCGACGTCTTGCGCGCCAGCCTGCTGTTGTTTCTCCCGTTCGTCGACACGCTCACCGGCCTGGTCCTCATCTCCTTCGGCCTCGAGGTCCTCACGCTGCTGTGGGGTCCGGCGAAGGAGGCGTCCGTCCCGCACCTCGTCGACAAGTCGCAGCTCGCGTCGGCGAACAGCCTCTCGTTGGTCGCGTCGTACGCGACCTTCCCGCTCGCGTCGATCGTGTTCTCGCTGCTCGCCGCACTCGCGGTGTGGCTCGGTACGTTCGACGCGCTTTCGACGCTGCAGGTCGACCAGGAGGCGCTGGCCCTGATGGTCGACGCCTGCACGTTCCTGGCGTCGGCGGTCATCGTGTTCCGCCTGCCCATTCCCCGGGCGCGCGCGCGGGAGAGCCACGAGCGCATCGACTGGACGCAGACGCTCCGCGACATCAAAGAGGGCCTCTCCTTCATCGCGCACCAACCCCGCGTGCGCGGGGTGATCGTGGGGCTGGGCGTGGGGCTCATCGGCGCGGGGGCGATGATCCCGCTCGGCGCCGCGTTCGCGCAGCAGGGGCTCGGCGGCGACAGCGCGACGTTCGGCGTGCTGATGACCGCGCTCGGCATGGGCGCCGCGGGTGGCGTCGTGCTGCTGCTCATCTTCCAGAACCGATTGCCGCGTGAGACCGTGTTCGAGTTCGGGGTGATGGGGACCGGCGTGTTCCTCGTGCTCGCGGCCCTGTGCTCGTCGCTGTTGCCGGCCGTGCTGGCGATCGGGCTCGTCGGGGCGTGTGCCGGCGCGTCGTACGTGACCGGGTTCACGGTCTTGCAGGAGACCGTGCACGACGAGCTGCGTGGCCGCACGTTCGCGACGCTGTACACGGTCATCCGTCTGTGTCTCCTCATCTCGCTCGTGGTCTCGCCGTTGTGGGCCGACTTCTGGGACTGGGTGGTGGATCAGTTCACGAGCGGTCGGATCGTCTACCTGGGCGGGGCGAGCTACACGTTCCCGGGGGTGCGCATCGCGCTCTGGGGTGGTGGGCTCATCACGATCGCGGCAGGTCTGTGGGCCCGGTACTCGTGGCGTCACGCGGAGCGGGTCGACCCGATCGATCCCGCGTTCGACCCGAACTCGGCGCACGCCACCGACTCAGAGAGCGGTCCTGCACCGCAGACCTTGCCCGAGTCCGGCGCCGGCGGCGCGATCGCCGACGATGCGGCGGGCCCGTCGTGAGCGCGGTGG
>JALHSW010000450.1 GCA_022865365.1 Acidimicrobiia bacterium
CGATGCCCGACGACGACACGACTGCACCCTGGGCCTTCCGCCTCGTGGCGATCGCCGTCGTCGTCGTGGTCGCGTGGGTGCTGCTCTGGCCCTTCCTGAGCCTCGCCCGCTCGCTCGTCGCGATCGCCCTCTACGTGATCGTGGGGGTCATCGCATACCAGGTCGGCAAGGTCGCCGGCCGTGCATCGAGAACCCCCCGCGACTAGCCCCGCGACTGGCTACAGGAGGCAGTCGGCGCCGAGGATCTCGCGGAGCTCGGCGTAGAGACCGTTGCTCGCCTCGACCCGAAACTCTTCCCCGAGCCGGATGACGGTCGTCTTCTCATGGCGGTCGAGGTGCACGAACACCGGGTGATTCCCAGGGTGTCGGACGAGTACGTCCTTGAGCGCGGCGACGCGCGAATCCGAGAACGCCGCGAGCCTCGCGCGTACACGCACCGGCGCGTCACCGTCTTCGACCGCGAGATCGGGGCTCATGACCTCGAGCGCGACGACCTTGGCGCGATCGTCGCGTTGGTCGACCCGCCCCCGGATCAACACGATCGCGTCGTCTTCGAGCACGTGACCGTGCTCGGCCATGACCCTCGGGAACACCATGACCTCGACGACCGCGCCGAGGTCCTCGAGCAGAAAGGTCGCCATGAGGTCGCCCTTCTTGGTGTACTTGCGCGAGAGCCCGGTGACGATCCCCCCGACGGTGCAGATGTCACCCTCATGCTTCTCGTGCAGCTCGGCCAGCGGCCCGTCGACGAGCCGACGCAGCGCGTGCTCGACACCGAGCAGCGGGTGATCGCTCACGTAGAGACCGAGCATCTCCTTCTCGAACGCGAGTCGCTGCGCCTTGGGGTACTCGGTGTGGGGGATCTCGAACCGCTGGTGGTCGATCCCGTCACCCGAGCCGAGAGCGTTCTCCTCCAGGTCGAAGAGGCTGAAGTTCCCTTGGTCGCGACGACGCCGGCGCGCCACCGCGTCCTCGACGATCTGCTCGTGCACGTCAACGAGGCCCTTGCGCGGGTGTCCGAGCGAGTCGAAGCCGCCGGCCTTCGCGAGTGACTCCACCATGCGCTTGTTGAGCGCCGTGGGGTCGACGCGGTCGCAGAAGTCGTGGAAGTCGGTGAAGGGGCCGCCTTCCTCGTTGCGAGCCCTGACGATGTGCTCCACCACGCCGGTCCCGACGTTGCGTACCGCGGAGAGGCCGTAGCGGATCGCCTGGCGGCCGTTGTGCTCGCGCACCATGAAGTCCTGCTCCGACTCGTTGACGTCGGGCACGAGCACGGGGATGCCGAGCTGACGGCACTCGTTCAGGAACACCGCGGTCTGGTCCTTGTTGCTCTTCACGCTGGTGAGCAGCGCTGCGAAGTACTCGACCGGGTAGTTCGCCTTGAGGTAGGCCGTCTGGTAGGCGAGATAGCCGTACCCGACCGAGTGCGACTTGTTGAAGGAGTAGTCGGCGAACGGCTCGATCGTGTCGAAGATCTTCTCCCCGAACGCGCGGTCGTGGCCTTGCGCGACGCAGCCGTCGACGAACTTTGTGCGCTCCTCGACGATGAGCTCACGGATCTTCTTGCCGGTCGCCTTGCGAAGGTTGTCGGCTTCCTCGAGGGAGTAGCCCGCAAGCCGCTGCGCCACGCGCATCAGCTGCTCCTGGTAGATCATCAGCCCGTAGGTGGGGGCGAGGATCTCCTCGAGGTCGGGGTGCGGGTAGTCGACGGGCTTACGGCCGTTCTTGCGATCGGCGTACTCGTTGTGCCAGTTCTGGGCCATCGGGCCCGGCCGATAGAGCGCGACTAGCGCAGCGATGTCCTCGAAGCGCGTCGGGGCGAGTGACCGCAACAACGCCCGCACCGGTCCACCTTCGAGCTGGAACACGCCGACCGTGTCACCGCGCCGCAACATCTCGAAGGTCGCTTCGTCGTCGAGGTCGACGAGATCGATGTCGGGGCGCACGCCGGTCGAGGCTTCCACCAACGCGAGCGTGATCTCGACGACGTCGAGGTTTCGCAGGCCGAGAAAGTCCATCTTGAGCAGGCCGAGGTCTTCGACGCCGTGCATCTCGTACTGGGTGACGATGGGCGCGTCGGCGAGATCCCCGCCGGGCAGGGGCTTCCGCTGGATCGGGAGGTACTCCGTCAACGGCTCTCGCGTGATCACGACGGCCGCGGCGTGGATCCCGTCCTGGCGGCGGAGCCCTTCCAGCCCGCGTGCCACGTCGACGACACGCTTCGCCTCGGGATCGCTGTCGTAGAGATCACGCAGCTCCGAGGCCATCTTGTAGCCGTCCTCGTGCTTCGGCTGGCGCTCGAGGCACGCCGCGAGCGGCGTGTCGCGACCCATGACCAGCGGCGGCATCAGCTTCGCGATCTTGTCGCCCATCAGGTACGGGTACCCGAGCACGCGCGCGGCGTCGCGGACCGCCGCACGGGCCTTGATCGTCGAGAACGTGATGATCTGCGCGACGTGGTCGGGCCCGTAGCGCTCAGCTGCGTACCTGATCATGTCGCCGCGGTAGCGCGAGTCGAAGTCCATGTCGATGTCGGGCATCTGCTTGCGGCCCGGGTTCAGGAACCGCTCGAACAGCAGGTCGTAGCGGATCGGGTCGATGTCGACGATCTTCAGGCAGTACGCCACGCACGACCCCGCGGCGCTCCCCCGCCCCGGACCGACGCGGATTCCGGCCTCTCGCGCGTACCGCACCAGGTCCCAGACGACGAGAAAGTACGCGGAGAACCCCATCGTCTTGATGACGCCGAGCTCGTACTCGATCCGCTCCGCGACATGGGGAGCCAACGTCTCGCCGTAACGCTGCCGCGCGCCGTCGAGTGTGAGCTCGCGTAGATACGAGTCCTCGTCGTGGCCCGCGGGCGTGGGGAACGCAGGCAGCACCGCGTTCCCGAACTCGAGCTCGACGTCGGCCCGCTCCGCGATCAAGAGCGTGTTGTCACATGATTCCTCGTAGTCGCTGAACAGGTGCCGCATCTCGGCGGCGGTCTTCAGATAGAACTCCTCGGTCTCGAAGCGCAACCGATTCGGGTCGTCGCGTGTACGCCCGGTCTGCACACACAAGAGCGCATCGTGGGCCTCCGCGTCCTTGCGGTGCGTGTAGTGGCTGTCGTTCGTGGCGAGGAGCCCGATCCCCAGGTCGCGTGCCAGGTGCAGGAGACCTCGGTTCACTCGATGCTGGTCGGGCAACCCGTGGTCCTGCAGCTCGATGAAGAAGTTCTCGCGCCCGAGAACGTCGCGAAAGCGTGCGGCGAGGGCACGCGCTCCTGCGACGTCGTCGCGGAGCAGCGCCTGGCAGACCGCGCTCCCGAGGCAGCCGCTCGTGGCGACGATGCCTTCACCGTGACGCTCGAGCAGCTCGAAGTCCATGCGCGGCTTGTAGAAGTACCCGTCGATGTAGGCCGCCGACGAGAGCTTGATCAGGTTGTGATACCCCGTGGCGTCGATCGCGAGCAGCGTGAGATGGAAGATCTCGTGCTCGGCACGCTTGGGTCGGTCGAAGCGACTCGTGGTGACGAAGTACGCCTCCGTGCCGATGACGGGCTTGATGCCAGCGTCGCGCGCGGCACGCGAGAACTCGACGACGCCGTACATGTTGCCGTGGTCGGTGATGCCGACGGCAGGTTGACCATCGGCGACGGCAGTCGCGATCACTTCGGGGACCCGGGCCGCGCCGTCGAGCATCGAGTACTCGGTGTGCAGGTGCAGGTGCACGAACGACTTGGTCACGCCGTCACGCACTCCCTTTCTTCACGAGGCTTCCTTCACGAGGCTTCCTTCACGAGGCTTCCTTCACGAGGCTTCCTTCACGAGGCTTCCTTCACGAGGCGTTCTCCACAGGCCTGTGGACAAATGACATCGGTGTAGTTC
>JALHSW010000451.1 GCA_022865365.1 Acidimicrobiia bacterium
CACTCCTGGAGGTCGAGCAGCGGCTCGAGGTTCGTCACGACGCCGACCGTAGACGCGAGTCGGGGTCGCGGCGCACGTCGGACGCTACGGCGTCGTTGGCGCCGTCGTGGTGGGAGGGGGGATGGTCGTGGTCGTGGTCGGCGGCCTCGGCCTCGTCGCGGCGGTCGGCGCCGGTGGGTTCACGACGACCGAGGGCGGCGTGAGCGTCGGGACCGTGTCACCGGGCGGCAGCTGGCCGTTGTCGGTGGTGGCGCGACCGGTTTCGAGGATGAACGCACCCTTGCGGGCACACGCCGCACCCCCGGCGGGGAGTGCTTGCTCGGGAACACCCTCGAGCGCAGCGTCCATGTACCGTTTCGAGATCCGCGCCGGGATCTGGCCCCCGAAGCCTGCGCCGGGGATGCGTGCGGTGGAGTTACCGTGCCACACGAAGCTGACGAGCGTCGGCGTTATATGCAGGAAGTTGGCGTCCGCCTTGTTGTCGGTGGTACCCGTCTTGCCGGCCGACTCGCGCCCGCTGAGCCGGGCTGCCGTTCCGGTGCCGCCGGTGATGACGCCCTTCAGCATGTCGACGGCACACGCTGCACTTTCGGCGGAGATCGCTCGAGTGGGGGTCACGTCGCGCGCTGCGTCGAACACGACTTCGCCGTCGGGACCGACGATCTTGCTCACGAAGACCGGGGGCCGGTGCAGACCGCCGTTCGCGAGCGTTGCGGCCACGGTGGCCATCTCGGTCGGGGTCGACTCGATGGTACCGAGCGTCAGGGTAAGAATGGGCTTCAGTGTTTCCTGGGTGATCCCCATCACCTTCGCGGTGTCGATGACCTTGTTGAAGCCGACCGCGAGCTCCGTGCGCGCGAACGCGCAGTTCACCGAGTCGGCGGTCGCCTTTCGGAACGTCATTCTCCCGTTCTCACCTTCGCCCGCGTTGCTCGTCTGGCCGTACTGGCCGAACTTGCAGGGCGACGTGCCGTCGACGAGGTCGTTGGGCGAGAACCCGCTCTCCATTGCCGCGGAGATCGTGATGACCTTCCACGTCGATCCCGCTTGGCGTCCCGGGTAGCTGGTCGCGATGTTGTACTGGCTCGACTCGAACCCGGGACCCGCGTACATCGCCTTGACCAGGCCGGTCGTCGGATCCATCGAAACGAGCGAACCCGTCCAGCCCGGCTTCTCGGGCAGGACCGCGTCCATCGCGTTCTGCGCGTCCTGCTGGAGCTTCGGGTCGAGCGACGAGTAGATCTTCAACCCACCCTTGAGGACACGGTCCTTGCGCTCCTGGCGAGTGCTCCCGAGCACCGCGTAGAGCGGGTCGTCGTACAGGCGGTTCTGGACCTCTTCGGCCCACGAGTTCTTGGGACGGAGCTCGGCTTCGGGCTTGACCGTCGGCAGCGGCTCCTGCGCCCCCGCGGTCGCCTGCTCGGCCGTGATGTCTCCTTGGTCGAGCATCTGGCCCAACGCGAAGTCGCGACGCTTCTTGGCGGCCTCGGGGTCCACGAAGGGATTGTTGCCCTCCGGGTTCGAGATCACCCCCGCGAGCAGCGCGGCCTCGCCGGGCGTCACCTCGTCGAAGCGCTTCGGGCGTGGGAACGGCGACCCGGGATCCGTCGTGGTGAAGAACCGCTCCACCGCCGCCTTCACGCCGTAGGAACCCTGGCCGAAGTACACGGTGTTCAGGTACTGCTCGAGGATCTTGCGCTTGGAGAACTTCTCGTTGAGCCGGACCGCGAGGACCAGCTCCTTCACCTTGCGGTTGATGTCCCGCTTCGAGTTGAGGATCCGGTTCTTCACAAGCTGCTGGGTGATGGTCGAACCACCCTGTTCGATCTTGCCCGAGGTCAGGTTCTTGACGAAGGCGCGGAACACACCGTTGACGTCGATGCCGTCGTTGTTCCAGAAGGTCTTGTCTTCGACGTCGATCACCGCGTTCTGGATCAGCGGCGGCACCTCGTCGAGCTTGGCGGCCTCGCGGTTCTGGATGCCGAGCACACCGATCACGTTGTTCGCCGAGTCGAAGATCGTGGAGCGCTGGTTCAGGCCCCGCAGCTCCTTGATCTTGTCGCTCGTGTAGTGGTGGGCCGTCGCGATTGTCGTCGCACCGGGAATGAGCGCGGCGAGGCACGCGCCGACGGCCACGCCGCCGATCACGATGGTGAGGACGAAGTTGCGGAACGCGCCCGGGACCTTGTTCATGTGGGAGATCCATGATCGCACATGGGCAGACGAAATCCCGTTCGGGAGCCGCCAGAGGCGGGTTGGCGGGTCACCTAGTGCAAACGCCGCTGGCCTGCCAACGGTTCCCGGATCGGACCTGACCCGGCAGACCTAGAGGCGCAGCGGTCGGGTTGGCGCAGCAACGGCGGTGGGGTCGTCGCGCCAGATCTCGGGCTGGACGTCGATGTACAGCTCGATCTCGTTCCCGTCGGGATCCGCAAGATAGAGCGAATGGGTCACGGTGTGATCCGACATGCCCACGACGGGAACGCCGGCTGCGCCCAGCTCCCCGAGCGCCTCACGGAGCTCGTCGTCGCTGGTGCCGATCTTGAGCCCGACGTGATACATCCCGAGGCGTCGGCCTTGGGGGATCACCTGCGCACCCGCGCCGACCTCGATGAGGAGGAGCTCATGATGGGTGCGCCCCGAGCCGAACAGCGCGGCACCCCCGCCCATCGAGCCGATCTCATTGAACCCGAGGACGTCACGATAGAAGCGGCGCGACACCTCGAGGTCGCTCACGTAGAGCACGATGTGACCCAGCTCGTGGACCTTCATGCTGCAGTCCTCTTCTCCGCGGCGATGTCAACCACGATACGGCTCCCGAGGCATGACGAGTCACTGTCTGTGCGCCGACCGGGGCCAGGAGCCCTCCGAACGCACAAACACGTCAGTCGTGCCCGTCACCGGCGCAGTGCGACTCGCAGCGCTCCGAGAACCTCGTCGCCCAGTCGCTCGATCTGATCGCGTGCCTCGCGCGGGTTGACGCCGGGGACGTGCACACGCAGGTTGAGCGAGTCGCACCCGGCGCGCCGAGCCGCGTCGGCGACACCCTCGGCCACCGAGCTCGGGTCGGTCGCGTCTACCAGCTCGTCGGCCCCCCAGCTCGCCTGCGCCGATGTGGGTGCGTAGCTCCGATACACGTCGACTTGGTCGTCGAGCCGTGCGCGCGGCGGCTCCCCCAGCCACGCACGCCGGATGAGCACGCACGGGCCATCGCCGCCGGCGTCGCGGTACGCGTCGGTGAGGTCGCGACATCGCTCCGGCGTGGAGAGTGAGTCGAACAGGAGGCCCACGCCGAAGCGAGCCGCACGGCGCACCGCGGTGAATCCCATCGCCGCGCTCACCACCGGGATGGGATTCGCGACGCACGCATCGACGGCCGCATCACCGGCGAGGCCTCTCGGAGCGTGGCCGGCGAGCATGCCGGCGACCTCCTCGAGTCCAGTGGCGAAGCGGGCCGCGAGGTCGTGCATCGTGAGACCCATCACCTCGAAGTCAGCCGGCAGCGCACCAGCAGCGACGCCGAGACCGACACGCCCGGGAAAGCGCGCCGCAAGCCACGCGACCTCCTCGGCGACCAGCGCGGGTGGGCGTAGTGGCAGGAGGAGCGGTGCCGGGGCCGCCCATCCGTGCGGCATCGCGTCAAGGCAGAACCCGGCGATCTGCAGCGGGTTCGGGAGGTAACCGTGGAAGCCGGCGTGGTGCTCGCTCGTCATCACGCCGTCGAAGCCATGCTCCACGGCGAGCGCGGCTTGCGCCAGCAGCTCTTCGACGATCAACGGCGCCGAGAGCTCGTTGTGCGGGTAGAGCCGGACCGAGATCGAGCCCGCCGCGAACGGCGGCGACTCGGGCACCGGAGTCACGGCCCGGTGCGCGTATCGACCAGCCACTCCGGAAGGTCGATCTTCGGGTTCGGGAGCTGTTGCACGCTCTTCTCGGCGAGGAGACGGTCCCAGCCCTCCGGATCCGCGGCGAAGGATCTCGGGTCTCCCATCATCACCTCGAAGAGCACGACGCCGTCGGGGCCCGCGATGAACGGCCCGAACGTGTCGCCCTGGTCGAGCGCGATGTGTGTGCCGGGCGTGCAATGCACGTCGCCGCACATCATGTCGCCTTCGAGGACGAACACGACGTGGTCACTGTTGTGGCCGTGCGCATGCACCATCATCCCCGGATCCCACTTGGCGTAGAGCGACAGGAATCGGGGTGAGAAGTCAACCCACTTCTCGCGCACGAACGCGACGCGATCGCCGTGCTGCTGGCTTCTCACCTCCTGCCAGCCGAAGTCTTCGAGGTGCGCGATCCGCGGGCCGTCGGGCATCATGCTCTCCCCATCTCGAGGCGCAGGTCTGACTGCCCGCCCATCTTGCCCCGTCCTGCTCTCTCGCAGGGGTGTGACGCTCCGGCCAGACTGAGGTCGTGCACACGAAAGCAGCCGACACGCCGATCATCGTGGGCGTCCTGTTTCCGCCGGAGTGGCTCGGCAAGGACTTCGAACGAGCGATCGCGTCGCTCGAGTCTCTCGACTCGCGCGTCCGGGTCATCGCCGAGTTCGCGCTGGCGCGTGTGCTCCAACACTGGAAGCGCTTCCGCGACTTCGACGAAGCCCAAGCGCGTCACCACTGGGAGCCGGCGTACGGGCGACAGCTCGCAGGAAACACGCTCGGCCTGATCGGACTGGGCGAGATCAACTCCGCGGTCGCGGCTCGAGCGAAGGCGTTCGACCTGCGGGTCGTCGCGACTCGCCGGTCCGCAAGGCCGGGTACCACCGCGCCGAACGTCGACGAGCTGTTCACACCATCCGATCTCGTCGCGATGCTCGGGCAGTGCGACGCGGTGATCGCCGCGGTCCCGGAGACTCCCGAGACCACCGGCATCATGAACCGGGAAGCGTTCGCGGCGATGCCCCGAGGGGCGTTCTCTTGCAACGTCGGACGCGGCTCGTTCGTCGATGAGGACGCGCTCATCGAGGCGCTGCGGAGCGGTCACCTCGGTGGTGCCGCGCTCGACGTCGCGAGCGAAGAGCCCCTGCCACCCGAGCACCCGCTGTGGGACGCGCCGAACCTCTTCCTCTCTCCTCACTCGGCCGCGTCGCCAACGGCCATGTTCGCGAACCTGGTCCTGCTCTTTCGCGACAACCTGGGTCGATATCTTGCGGATGCGCCACTGCACAACGAGGTGGATGTCACACGCGGTTGCTGACGAGTGCCTCGCACGATGAGTGGAGGATCTGATCGCCGAGCACATCGTGGTCGACGGCATGAACGTGATCGGCTCCCGCCCCGACGGGTGGTGGCGCGATCGCGACGGCGCGGCGCGACGCCTGCTCGCCAAGCTGCAGCGCCTCGCAGCAGCAACCGGCGACAAGGTGACGCTCGTCCTCGACGGCCGGCCGTTGGCTGATGTCGCCGAGGGCCTGCACGACGGTGTGCAGGTCGTGTACGCGCGCCGTGCGGGACGCGACGCGGGGGACGACCGACTCGTGGAGCTCGTGGCCCACCTGCCCGAGCCGGAGAGGGTTCGTGCGATCACCTCGGATCGCGCCCTCGCCGCGCGCGTGCGCGATCTCGGGGCGACGGTCGCGGGAGCCGGCGGCTTCCTCGAGCTCCTCGAGTCCTACTGAACCCCGACTGCATCAGCGGTGCCGGCTGCCTCGGCCGTCGCCGCGATGGCGCCGTCGTAGAAGCCGACCACCTCCACACGCGCGTCTGGCCCGCGCTCGGGGATCTTCACGGCCACGATCGCCAGGCGGTCGAACCGCACCTCGCGATAGTCGCCCGGCACGACCAGCCCGGTGAAGGTCTGACGTGAGCGTGGTTGCACGAGCCGGTCGTCCCCCACCCCCGGATTGCCGTCTCCACCCGGATGGATGATCTCGTGGACCGACACGGTGAACAGGCAGACCGCGCCCCCGCCGGCGGTGCGGTACGCGATCACCGGATACGGCGCCGCATCGAACTCGAAGTCGACAAGAGCGCTGATGCCCAGCTGCGCCAGCTCGTTGACGAGACGATCGACGCCTCCGGTCGTCAGTGGTCCTTCCGCGAAGACCCTCGCCGGCGCGCGTTCCTCACCGGCTTCACGCGCCCACAGGTCGGCGAGGGACTGCGGGAGCGTCTCGGGAATCGCGAGGAGCGTCGCCGCATGGTCGGCATCGAGCAACGTCGCAGCGCCGTCGCGGGTACGCACGGGCTTGGGCAGACCCGGCGCGGCGCTCGATTGCGCCGCCATCGAGACCCGCCACGGATCCGACTCGGAGGCCTTCACGAAGACGAAGACCTGGCGGAAGCTTCCGCCATCGGCCGAGACGCGCTCCGTCGCCATGAACTGGAGCGGGTAGCCCGACTGCCCGGGGACGTACACCCGCACCTGGTCGACCGAGAAGCGCTCGTGCAGCGAGGTGTCACCGCGCCCGCGAACATCCCGGAAGGTGGCGTCGTCGATGAGCTCGATCGGTGCACTCTCGATCGCTGCTTGACCTTCGGTGTCGAGCGTGTCGTTGTTCCCCTGGTTCGCTGCGTTGTAGCTCGCAACTACTTGCCGCGCC